>CAZGIW010000050.1:0-28968 GCA_964526285.1 uncultured Bacteroidales bacterium
CTGATGGTATTGACCCTGTGAACAATTGTCATCTTTTTGTAGATTTAAATACAACAGTAAGCTCAGATCCCAAAGAATTGCACGTGAGTCACAATAAATTGTATTTTGTTGCAGATGAAGGGTCAAATGGCCATGAGTTATGGTACACCGATGGCAACCCTGCCAATGTTTTCAGAATAATGCCTGATATTGCTCCTGAATTTAGTCCGTGTTTTGCTTCAGAGTTCTATGAGATGAATGGAGTGCTCTACTTTTCAGCAGCATACACCTCAGGTGGATTGCAACTTTACAAAGTGACAGACAATTCGGCTTCAATAAACAAACCAGTTATTACAGAATTATTCAATATTTATCCAAACCCTGTTGTTGATGTTCTGTATTTTTCCAATCAGACCTCAGAAGAAATGTGTATTGTAAATGCTTACGGGCAAATTGTTATGGTTGTTGAGCAGGGATTAGGTTCTATTGGTGTTTCAAAGCTTCAGCCAGGAGTGTATTTTTTGACATCTTTTTCTTCACCAGCCCTTAGAAGATCTTTCGTAAAATTATAGAAGATAATTTAGAATGATTTAAGATAAGTTTTGTATCTTTGTTGAAAATCTTTCAATATTGATATAATGAGCTTACTTGACAAAAAAGAACTTATCCAAAAGATAGAACTTTTTAAAGGCTTGTCTGAGGATGATATTCAAAGAATAGCTTCTGAGGCAGTATATAAAAACTACAGTGCTGAAGAAATTCTTTTCAGAGAGAATACTCCAAGAAAGCAAATATTTGTCATTGCATCAGGAAAAGTTGAATTATTTAAGACCACACCTCATGGAAAGAAGCTGGTTATTACTTATTTTGGCTCTGGTGATTTTTTAGGAGAAGGTTCCTTAATGGAAGATTCTCCACACTCCACTTCAGCGATGGCATGTGAGGATGTGAATGCTTTGCTTATAGATGGTGATTTGCTTCGAAAGTATGGAACAATTGCAGTTGTTGTATTATCAAATATCACACGTGTGGTATCACGAAGAATGCGCTATGCAAATGCGAGGGCATTCAACTCAACTGCTCAGTATGAATCCGGAAAGACGAGACAAGAACATGATTTGCTTGGCGACAGGGATGTTCCAAATGAGTATTATTATGGAGTACAGACTTTGAGAGCATTAGAAAACTTCAATATAAGCGGAATAACACTCAACTTTTATCCTGACCTTATTAATGCTTTGGCAATAGTGAAGATGGCAGCTTCCAGAGCAAATCACCAATTGAATCTACTTTCTGACGAAGTATCTGATGCTATTGAATCGGCTTGTACTGAAATTTTGATGAACAAATATCATTCTCATTTCGTTGTGGACATGATTCAGGGTGGTGCCGGAACATCAACAAACATGAATGCCAATGAGGTCATTGCCAATCGAGCACTGGAAATTATGGGGAAGCAAAAGGGTCAGTATGAATATTGCCACCCAAACAATCATGTCAATCTATCCCAGTCAACAAATGATGCATATCCCACAGCAATAAAAATTGCTCTTATTAATACAAACAAGAAGCTGATAGATGTTTTGTATGAATTGATTGCAGCCTTTTGGAAAAAGGGAAAAGAATTTGCACATATTTTGAAAATGGGACGAACACAGTTACAGGATGCAGTTCCAATGACTTTGGGTCAAACCTTTGATGCTTTTGCAGTAACACTTGAAGAGGAGGTAAAACAATTGAAAGATGCGGCATCATTGTTTCTCGAAGTGAATATGGGAGGAACAGCCATTGGAACAGGTATAAATGCAGATCCTCAATACAGTGAAAAAGTTGTGGAGCACTTGAGAAACATAACAGGATTGGATATCCGTCTTGCAAAAAATTTGGTTGAGGCAACTCAGGATACAGGTGATTTTGTCACATATTCGGGAGCGTTGAAACGGCTGGCACTAAAACTCTCCAAAATTTCCAATGATTTACGTTTGTTATCTTCAGGTCCACGTGCAGGGTTTAATGAGATTAATCTTCCTCCCATGCAACCCGGGTCAACAATTATGCCCGGAAAAGTAAACCCTGTCATCCCCGAAGTTGTGAATCAGATTGCCTTTAAAGTGATTGGAAATGATTTAACGGTGTCTTTGGCAGCCGAAGCGGGGCAGTTGGAACTCAATGTGATGGAGCCTGTGATGGTGCAGAGTATATTTGAGTCTGTTGAAATGCTAAAAAACGGGATGCAGATTCTTGCAGACAGATGTGTAGAGGAAATATCTGCAAATGAGGAAGTTTGCCGTGCAATGGTGCAAAACTCCATTGGACTGGTCACTGCACTCAACCCTCATATCGGTTATGAAGCTTCAAACCAAATTGCTCGTGAAGCTATGGAAACAGGAAAAAGTGTGTATGAGTTGGTTTTGGAAAAACAGATATTGACCAAAGAGCAACTGGATGATATTTTGAAACCTGAAAATATGATTAGATAGAGAGTTTAAGTTATTATTAATGGCAATAATTTATTCCTCCTTTTTATCAGGCATATGCACAACCCTCTGTGGGAAAGGAATTTGTATGCCATGTTTTTGAAATTCCTTAAATATTTCAACTCTAATCTGGCTTTTAATGTTCTCAATTCTAAACACTTCGTCTGACCAGAAAAGCACTGAAAAAATTAGAGCAGAGTCACCATAATCCTGAAATCTGACAGATATTTCAGGTCTTTTCTTTACTTTTGGATGAAGCTCAGTGGTTTCTTTTAGTACTTTCATTACCAAATCAATGTCAGAAGAATAGGATACCCCTACTTCAATTTTAAATCTGGAAGAAATTTTACTGTGTGTCCAGTTGATGACTTCATTTTTGGTGAGCATTGAATTTGGAAGTATAATATAGTTTTCATCTCTACCAATGACAGTTGTGGTTCTGAATTTTATTTCCTGAACTTTGCAAGTCATGTCTTTTACTTCAATCACATCACCAACTTTGATGGTACTATCAAGCAGCAGAAAAATTCCTGACATAAAATCTCCAAATATTTGCTGCATTCCAAGTCCTAATCCAACAAGCAGTGCAGCAGAACCAGCCAGAAGAACAGAAATATTGAATTTTAATATTTGCAATGTAAGTAGTATAACCACAATCCATAAAACATACTGTGATAGTTTGTAAATAGCATATTTTTTTGAAAGCTCGATATCTCTTAATCTGTAAATACCCTTTCTGATTAGAAACTGAAAAGCAATGGCAATGGCATATAAAACAGCCAGCATAATAATTGTTGAAACCTTTAGTGTATAGTTGCCAAAAGCAAGTAATTCAAAATCCAGAAAAGTATTCATAATGCTAATATTTAAGTTTAAACTATAATGGCCAGAAGAATAATATTGCAGGAATTCCCACAATGAGCATAATTAATATCATGGGAAAGCCCATTCGCATGTAATCTGTAAACTTGTATCCACCGGGGCCCATGACCAATGTGTTGGACTGGTGTCCTATTGGTGTAAGAAAAGCAGCTGAAGCACCAATTGCAACTGTCATAAGGAATGGATCTGAAGCAACACCCATTCCTTTGGCCACACTGATTGCAATTGGCGCCATAAGAACAACAGTTGCAGCATTGTTTATGATGCTTGAGAGCAACATTGTAACTAGCAATAAAACTGAAAGAATTATCCAGGGTGCATAGCTTTCTCCTGCATTCAATACAGCTGAGGCAATCATCTGTGCACCTCCGCTTGTTTCAAGGGCTGCACCCACAGGAATCATCGCACCCAGAAGAATAATCACTGGCCAGTCAACAGCTGTGTAAACATGTTTCACAGGAATTACACCGGTGAGCACCATGGCAACTGCTGCCATTGAGAATGCAATTTCAACAGGGAGCAGATCTCCAACAACAAGCAGTATTGATGCAATAAAGATACTAAGAGCAAGAACAATCTTTGTTTTATAGCCTATTCTTAGCCCTCTTCTTGCCAAAGGAAGGCATCCCAGTTCTGCAATTGTGTTGAAAATGGAGCTTTCTCTTCCCTGCAAAAGCAAAACATCACCAGCCTGAAAGATGACATTGTCCAATCTTCTTGTGATTTTCTTTTCACGACGTGCAACGGCGAGCAGATTTATTCCATATCGATCGCGCATATGAATTGCAGAGGCTGTTTTTCCTACAATATGAGCATCGGGCATTACAACAGCTTCAGTTATCAAAATACTGTCAGACCCTTCAGCATCTTTTCGCAGTAGCTCATCGCCCACCAGTTCAACACCGGTGTCTTCTGTGAAAGCTTTGAGTCCGTCAGCATCAGTTTCAACTATGATTATATCATTGAGATGTATAATTTCATCAACGCAGGGAGCATGAATTCTCACCTTTTCACGAATGAGACCAAGTATCTGAACATCGGCACCTGATATTGTTTTCACCTGAGCCATTTTCATTCCTACAATTTTTGAAGATGCAACAGCTTCAACTTCAGAAATATAGCTATCAATATCAAAGAGTTCTTTATCGGATTTTTGTGCTGCTCTTTTTGGAAGGAGTCGCCACCCAATCAAACTGATAAAAATAATCCCTGCAAAGGTGACAAAAATACCAACCGGGGCAAAATCAAACATGCCAAAAGCTGCGCCTTTTTCAGTTTCTCGAAATGTAGCAATAATAATGTTTGGAGGTGTTCCAATAAGTGTGGTCATACCCCCAAGAAGTGAAGCAAATGCAATTGGCATTAAAAGGTAGGATGGAGGATTTCCACTTTTGCGTGCCATATGAATTGCAATGGGCATCATAATGGCAAGTGCGCCAACATTATTCATAAAAGCAGATGCAACAGCCACAAGTAATGACAATACAAGAATTTGCAGAATCAGATTATTACCAACTTTTGAAACCCATTTTCCCAGCACATCAATCAAGCCCGAAAACTCAAGAGCTTTACCAATAATTAATACAGAAGCAACGGTAATAACAGCAGGATGGCCAAAGCCTTTAAATGCCACAACTGGCTCAATGACTCCTGCAATTACAAGTATAAAGAGTGCAATAAGTGACACAAAGTCGTGGCGGATTCTGCCCCATGAAAACAAAACCAAAACCAAAGCCAATGTGATAAATACTATTGTATGCTGCATGAAATGACTTTTCTACAAAGATAATAAATATTTGTATCAAT
The DNA here is from genome assembly GCA_964526285.1 of uncultured Bacteroidales bacterium. Classification (GTDB taxonomy): domain Bacteria; phylum Bacteroidota; class Bacteroidia; order Bacteroidales; family DTU049; genus CAYMAZ01. Next base: position 5,145 of record CAZGIW010000050.1, read on the forward strand.
TTTGCAGGAAAGTTTTTATAAAGACAAGGATTCTCAGAAGAAATCAAAATGGTAAACTATTGAGAATCCTTAATGAGTTTTTTTTTAGTTGCTAATAACAATCTTCCCTTTAGAAATAATCTCCAGTTTGAACACATCTTCTTTTTTAATTGAACCATCATCCTGAATCACATCTTTTGTGTGCATGTAGCGTTCCAGTCCCACCGAAATTTGCAAGGTGTTTTCTCCTTCATCGAGAAACTGCAACTTGCTGGAAAGTTCTTTAAAATCATCATCGCCGGTATTAGCAACATAAACCAAAATCTGGTCCCAATCGGCATCAGGATGTGTCCAGCGTTTGCGTTCAACAAATCTGCCATTCACCCACACATCGACCACAAATTGTTCATCACTGCGTGCATTGTATTTTCCAAACTGTTGCGGAAAATAACACCTTGCATATATTGCTTCATCTGATTTGAATGATGTTTTAATGCCTGCCTGCGCCTCTTTTCCCTTCTCTATTGATTTGTTGGCAAACACTACATTAGCAATGCCTTCTTCATCAATTTTACGATACTGATTCTGAGCTTCAGCCACTCCGCTGAATAAGATGACAGAACAAATTAAAATTCCTTTTTTCATAGTTTTGTTTGTATTAAAGTTTATGAAACAAAATTATGACTGGAAATAGCTTCCCTGTTACGGAATTTTCCGTACTGAATAAGTGGATTTTTACTGATATCTTACAATCAGTCCCACTTCCATAACACCGTTTAGTTTGGAATAAGGCGTGTTTTGGGTAATTGTAAATGTGTATTTTCCTTTTTCTAAAAATTCAAATGATGACTCGACCTCTGTTTCAATATCACACAAGCTGCCCGAACAATCTGCCAGTGTTTTGCCATCTTTGTCAATAAGCACAATAGTATAATCTTTTACATCAACTGTGCCTGAAGGACTTGTAATTTCAACTTTCACCGGAATATTTTCCAGCCGCAGACCATACACATGACGTAGCCCAAGAATAATCCTGTAGGTTTGGTCTGTATCCTCAATTTCAGGTTCAAAAACAATTTGCTTTTCGGTCTCCCAAATATAATCAGGAAATGATTTTCCGTCCCATTTTTTGTAAACATTGTTTTCGCAAGCTGCCAAAAGGACAAGTGACAATACAAGATAAATAAATCGTGGTTTTAATTTCATATCTTTACTTTTATTTTTTTTCGGATTCTTTACAACAATCCAATGGCAAATCATCTTCGGTATCTTTGTTCTCTTTTTTGTTTTTCTTATTATCATCATAGCCCATGTCACATACAAATAAACCTGCCTTTTTAATCAAAAAATAACTAACTGAAAGTGCAAGAATAATCCCTCCCAGTCCTGCTATCATTGCTCCGTCCCATTCTTCTAGCTTCAGAACAACTACCTTTCTGGCAAGGGCAATAATTGCTACCAATACAACAACCTCCACATGAACCACATTTTCCTTCAGATAGATTTTGATGGTATCAAGCAGTTCGATTCCTATCAAAACAAGAAGAAACACCCCAAACAAATCCATCAGTGAATCCAGATCAAGGAGCAAATAGTCAGATGTTAAGATTGAACGAACAAGGTAATATCCCAGTTCAATAGTGGCCAACACCAACACTGCCCCCATCATAATGATAAGAGAGTAAATGATTATTTTTTCAGTTTTTCTTGCTATCTTTATCATAACTTTCTCTTTTTTACTATCAAATTCATATTAATAAACGCAAAACCTTATTCTTGCTGAATCTCTTTTTCAATAACAGGGTTACTGTCTCTTCTTTTTTTTGTCATCATCAATCCAAACATCATAATCAATGCAGTCAAAATGACAACTTGTATCATCATTGGTTTGTTGACGATTTGTATGGAGCGTTCAGGTGCAATTGAAAGAAAAAGCAGTATTGAAATTAATCCTCTGGGTGCAACAAAAAGAAGCGGAAACATTGGGTATCCCGAAATTTTTAACTGAATAATTCTAAAAATCATAATTCCGCATACAATCCCAACTGCCCAAACAGCTGTTTCTGTATTCAGAATTTCATGAGTTTCAATTAAAAAGCCAAATAACAAGAAAAATGATGCTCTAATTACAAATGTTGCTTCTGCTGTGAGTTCTTTAAATTTCGTAATTTCTCTTTCAAGAATTGCTGTGTCCAAAAACCGGCTATTGTCGAGAATCTTAATCTTGTCAAGATTGGCAAGAAACAAACCAAACATCATAATAAAAACCAGGGATGGCAGATGAAATTCCTTAAAAACAGCATAAATCAATACGATCAGAAAAATAATTGGAAAAAATTTTACATGATGTCTCACTCTGTTTAGAAGCAATGTAAGTAATAAAATTGAGAGCAGTGAAACTAAAAATATAAGCAAAACCTGAAATGTAAAAACTGCATAAGATTTAATCGTAAATATTACATTAAGAGCAATAAAATTAAAAAACAACACCCCCAAAATATCGGAAAGACTGCTTTCGAAAACAATAAATTCTCTTTGTTCATGGGGCAGATGCCTTATACTTGGGATAGCCACTGCACTACTGATGATACAAAAAGGAATTGCGTTGAGCAGACTATTAACAAATGAATATCCTCCGTAGTATTGAAAAGCAAAGGCAAGAATAAAGGCAAGCATCACCATGGGTAGCAATGCTCCCAAAAAGGATTTGTTAATCATACTTACTTTTGACCTGTACAGTTTCAGATCAAACGAACTTTCAAGCACAATCAGAATCAATCCCAGTGTGCCAAGTACAGGCAATGCTACTGATAAATCAGGCAATGTGAGGCCAAAGAAATCAACAATGCGATGAACAGTCCATCCCAGCGCAAGAAGCAAAATGACAGATGGAATTTTTGTCCAGATGGATGTTAAATCAAAGACATATGCCAACAGCAACAATGAACACAAAATAATTATTATAGATGCTGTCATTTAAACAGTTTATTTGGCTTTAACAGTTGACAATGCAAATATAACAAATTTTTTCCAATGTGTTATTGCTGAGGTAACCGATTTGCTAAAAATCTAATCAGTTTCACATTCTTTCTTTTCAGAAACTGGTTTTTTATTCATTCGATGATACTATTTTTTTCTTTGTTTTTATATAAATCAACGGGATATCATAGGCCAATTTCAAACCAATGCCCCTGGAATAAAGACCATTGATTTGTCCAAGATTCAAAAACAACATAGCTGCTGCATGAATTGAAACACCACCGTATTGTATCCCAGTCCCCATCGTTGCAATTCTTCTGGCTCCTTTTGTATTATGCTCATGAAAATATCCGCAGCCTAAATAATACTTTATTCCTTTATTTGATGTAACAGTTTGCTGCAATCCAAAAAGATGTAATATTTCATTCTTTTCTTCCCATGTTCCATATGGAGCATCCGAAAAAGACTGAATTATCCCCTGAAACACTCCCACATCAGGATTCTTTCCCAGTTCTATTTCATAGTAGCCGTTCTCATCAGGTATTGGTCTTCCCACACTATCCAATTTTAAAATGGGGGGAGTTGGAACCAGAAGTTTTTCAGCCTGATAGGCCAAATTGATAGTATAAGATTTTTCTTCATAAAACTTACGCTTATAACTCAACATTATTCCAACTTTGAGCACAGCAGGTAAAAAGTCACCACTCTTGCTTCCCTTTAGATAGTTTATCTTCGTTCCAATGTTTAACACAGAAATGCCTGCATGAAATCTGCAAATGTTATTATCATTGAATGGCAGAGTTTTTCTATAATTCATTCCAAAATCACCTGCTAAAGAGGTAGCAGGTTTATAATCAGGATGAATTTGAGAACCTGATTTTCCAATTAAATCACTATATATATATTTTGCTCCAATTCCAATGGAAAAATCATGATGCAGGTTATATGCAAGACACAAGCCAGTATAAAAATCAATCGGATTGGCCACTGAACCAGTTTGATTTTTCTTGCTTAAATCAATGCTTTTCAAATTAAAACCAATACTGGTTTTTTGTCCTGGAGAATAGTATCCTCTCATACTTCTAATGTTTTTGTAAATACTGTAAAATCCAAATTGCATTTCAGCAAAGCTTATTCCTAAAGAATTTCTTTTCCCTGCAAGATTTGATGGGTTTTGCAATAAGCCTGATGAAATATCATCATCTGATGAAACAACACCTATTCCCCCGATACTATTGGCTGTTTGATCACATTCAAACAAAAGAAAAGGAACTGCTGTTGTTATTGTATTCAAATAATCAGGATTATCCTTTTGTCCAAAAACAATACTACAGAAAAACACAATTACGCCTGATAATATGATCTTTTGGACGAACATTGGGTTTAAATTATTTCTGAATCACAAAGATAAAAAAAAAAACAAACAATTGCTTCGTTTTTTATTACAACTCCTTTTCTTTCCATGGCTCTCATAAACCTTTTCCACGTAACAGAACTCAGTGAACATGCTGAATAAAACCTGCGTCTGCCGTCAGTGGTTAAAACCCGAAGCCCCACTGATGATTTTTGAGGACGCGTAATTACAAGCTCCTTTATGTTCTTTATTTGAACCCGTTTCACATCTCCCGGAAACAAAAAGTGTTTAATAACCAGTTCAGTGTCACAAATTTTAAAGTAGTAAAGGTCTATAATCAGCAACAACCAAACACCAGCCACAATAACCCATGCCAATGAATAATGTTCATTTCTCACAAGAAAAAAATACAAGACTGAAGAAGTTAATAAAATTGCAATACCTAGTGTGACCAATGGCCTTATGCTTCTGAAAGGATTATTTCTGAATGTTTGATTGCTCATTTTTTTTATTGCAAAACTAATTATAATTGAAATAAAAAAAGCCGCATCCTTGCGGAGCGGCTTTTCAATAAAATTAAATTCAAAAAAAAAATCAATCTTCTCTTGGAATAATCTGAAATTCCTGTACAACGATTTCAGTTACATAGCGTTTTTCACCCGATTGAGTTTCGTATGTCCGGTAATTGATCTTCCCTGTCAGTGAAACATGTGAACCTTTTTTTATTTCATCTCCGGCTTTATCTGCCAGATCATTCCAAAAGATCACATTGTGCCATGATGTGTTATTGACCCAGTCTCCATTTTTTCCACGATATCCGTCACTGGTGGCCAACGAAAAGTTTGCCAATCTGATTCCTTTTTTGATTTCTTTGACTTCTGCGTCACGGCCGGCATAACCGACTAATTCTACTTTGTTGAGGTTTGTTTTCATAGTTTTTAAGTATTTAGTTAAAAAAAATATCTTTTTTAATAGAAAAAATAAAATAGAAGATAGAAAATAGAAAAAATGAGTTCTTACTTGTTTTTATGCAAGGTTTTTTTTGCTGTCACCAGTGATGAACTGAAAATTTTTATGAGTTCCAAACATTCGTGAAGCATCAATTGCAAATTAGAATTTTCATTGACAATCATGCTGCTTCTGTAAAGTAGCTTTAACCAGAAATTTGATTCCCTCAATTCTTTCAAAACCAATTGGGTTTTGTGGATAAAATCAGCTTTTGATTCTGCGCCTATAGATTCTTCAAAATTTGCACCTGCTGATGTGCCTGCTCTGAATAATTGTCCGTATATGTGCTTTACACAATATGTGTCTTTAGAACTGTTATCCAGTTTTATAATATTTATCGCAAACTCAAGCATCCTTTCACTCATAACATCTCTGTACTTTTTCATTTCTCCACTCATAACTAAACAAAATATTTTCTATTTAATATTTTCTATTCTCTATCTACTATTTTAATAATTATTACATAGTAATAACCCCACTATTCCGCCACAACAGGTCTTGGAATAATTTTGCATTCGTGGGCAATGATATCGGTGTAGTATTTTTTCACACCATCAGCCACTTCCACAACACGGTAATCAAGTTTGCCAACGATATTCACACGGTCGCCCTTTTTTACATTGGCTGCCAGTTCATCGGCACGCTGATTCCACATGACCACATTGTGCCACACGGTGTTGCTCACCCAGTTATCATCTTTGTCTTTGTAATTATCGCTGGTTGCGACTCTCAGTTTTGCCAGTTTTACATTGTTTGGCAATTCAACAATCTCAGGATCCATTCCTGCGAATCCGATTAATTCAACTTTGTTCATGTTAGTTTTCATAGTTTTAAGTATTTAGTTAAAAAAAATATCTTTTTTAATAGAAAAAATAAAATAGAAGATAGAAAATAGAAAAAATGAGTTCTTACTTGTTTTTATGCAAGGTTTTTTTTGCTGTCACCAGTGATGAACTGAAAATTTTTATGAGTTCCAAACATTCGTGAAGCATCAATTGCAAATTAGAATTTTCATTGACAATCATGCTGCTTCTGTAAAGTAGCTTTAACCAGAAATTTGATTCCCTCAATTCTTTCAAAACCAATTGGGTTTTGTGGATAAAATCAGCTTTTGATTCTGCGCCTATAGATTCTTCAAAATTTGCACCTGCTGATGTGCCTGCTCTGAATAATTGTCCGTATATGTGCTTTACACAATATGTGTCTTTAGAACTGTTATCCAGTTTTATAATATTTATCGCAAACTCAAGCATCCTTTCACTCATAACATCTCTGTACTTTTTCATTTCTCCACTCATAACTAAACAAAATATTTTCTATTTAATATTTTCTATTCTCTATCTACTATTTTAATAATTATTACATAGTAATAACCCCACTATTCCGCCACAACAGGTCTTGGAATAATTTTGCATTCGTGGGCAATGATATCGGTGTAGTATTTTTTCACACCATCAGCCACTTCCACAACACGGTAATCAAGTTTGCCAACGATATTCACACGGTCGCCCTTTTTTACATTGGCTGCCAGTTCATCGGCACGCTGATTCCACATGACCACATTGTGCCACACGGTGTTGCTCACCCAGTTATCATCTTTGTCTTTGTAATTATCGCTGGTTGCGACTCTCAGTTTTGCCAGTTTTACATTGTTTGGCAATTCAACAATCTCAGGATCCATTCCTGCGAATCCGATTAATTCAACTTTGTTCATGTTAGTTTTCATAGTTTTAAAGTTTAGGTTAGTAATTTTTGTGTTTAATAAATATTTTTAATGATTATTTTCTCAGACCATACGAATGTCAACTCTACTAATTACTAATCAGCGAATTACTAATCAGCGAATTACGGATATAAATTCACTATCCTTTTGAAAATTAGTCCACGTGAAGTGAAATTTGACAGTATTCCTAATTTTAAATTTGTTGATTTTAAATAAGTATATAATTGCTTTATATTTATAGGCCTGAAATAATCTCCTGTCTTTAACTCAAGAAGTATCTTTTCTTCAATCAAGAAATCCACACGTCCTCTGGTTATTATAGTATCATTTACAATCAAATCCACTTGGTGCTGCTCAGAAAATCTAATCCCATGTCTAAGGAATAATAATGCTAATGCTTTTTGATACACAGACTCCTTGTGTCCAGAACCAAGTGTATTATATGCCTCAAATAATACTCCAACAACTTTATAGCTCAACTCAGGATAAATAAGCTTTAGTGTATCTGTTTGTGTCATGTCTAAATAATTTAATGTTATAAAAAATGATAATTATATAAGCTCATTCGTAATCCGTAATTCGAACAATACGTAGTTCGTAGGAGCAATTAGTATAATTCGTTTTGTTTGAAATGATTCTGCAAAGTAAAAACCACTCGTTTACCCAAGCCGGAGTTTATCCATTTACTTCCGGATGTTTTCCGTTTTTAAACGAATATAATCGCCTATTATGCCAACTGTACTGTGTTTTTGATTTTTTATCGCATCTTCGTTGTTTGAGGATTTTTTGGTGTATTTTTGCCATCACATATTTTTTTCATCCAAAAATTGGTCATTATGCACATCATTTTTTCTCATGGCAAAGAAAGTGGCCCCAAAGGAAAAAAAATTATCCGGCTATCTGAAATTGCCACTGAAAATGGATTTACTTCAACAAGTATTGACTATTCAGGAATAAACAATCCCGATGAAAGGGTGGAAAAACTTCTGAACAATCTGAAACAAACGCAACATGACAAAATTGTTCTTGTTGGCTCCAGTATGGGCGGCTATGTTTCGCTGTGTGCAGCACAGCACATTGAGCTATCCGGAATTTTTCTCATGGCTCCTGCTTTGTATTTGCCCGGCTACGGAATTCAGCAGTTTCAGCCCAAATGCAGAAACATGACAATTGTCCACGGATGGCATGATGAGATTATCCCATATAAGAACTCAGTAGATTTTGCTCATGAACACAACTGCACTTTGCATCTTGTGAACGACAACCATCGTCTCACAAATTCTTTGGAGATGATTGCAGATTATTTTCAAACTTTTATGAAACAACTTCACTCATGAAACCAGCCATTTTTCTAGACCGCGACGGAACAATCATCAAAGACAAAGGATATGTGAACAGCATTAAAAATATTGTCTTTTATGATTTTACATTTGATTGCCTCAAAACACTTCAGAAAAAATTTCTTCTCTTTATTGTGACCAATCAGTCGGGAGTGGCAAAAGGGCTTATCAGCAACGAACAACTGGATGAGATTCACAAACACATGCTTGATGTTTTGAAAACGCAGGGCATTTTAATTGAGGCTGTCTATGTTTGTCCGCACAATAAAGAAGACAATTGCATTTGCCGCAAGCCTCTGCCCCACTTTGTTCATATTGCTGAATCGCAATACAATATTGACATTGCAAATTCATACGTTATCGGCGACCACCCCTCAGACATTCAACTGGCACTCAACACCGGTGCAAAAGGCATGTATGTGCTTACCGGACATGGCAAAAGACATTATCACGAACTGACAGAACACGAAAGGAAGAATATTTTGATTACGCAGTCGTTGCGGAGTGGGATGAAGATAATTATCAATAGAAGAAAGGATTAATCAGTGAACATTAACTTGAATGCCTGTTCTTTTTATTTCATTGACAAAGGGAGTATTTAAAGAAAAATCTTTTTTGGATATGGGATGCGGCTCTATTCTAGTATCAACCTCTGAAGCCAACAACATAAGTTGTATTTGAGTATCAAATTTTTCGTTGTCACTTAATTTTGCAAACACAAATGCAATATCAATATCACTATGCTGTGATTCCTTATTTTTTGCATATGAGCCAAACAAGATTGATTGCTCAATGCTATATCTTGTTTTAACAAGCTCAACATATCTGTTTACTATTTCAATAATTCCTTGATCCATTCTCTCTTCTTTTTTATTTCATCAATCCAAATTTCGGCATATTCCTTAGTGCAAATTTTCTGAAAACTCTTTTTATAGTCATCATACCTTGCATTACAAAAATACCAATTTTTCTGCTAATCAACATTAAAAAAGAAATATAATTGCCCATAGAAAGATATTTGATTTGTGTAAACTTTTCAACTTCTGTTAAAATGCTTAAACATAACATTCATCTTTAAGAATTTTAAAAAAAGAATTATGTACTTACCGGTCATGGCAAAAGACATTATCACGAACTGACAGAACACGAAAGGAAGAATATTTTGATTACGCAGTCGTTGCGAAGTGGGATGAAGGTAATTTTCCACAAAAGCCCTTATAATACTTATGCTTACATGAACAGCAATGCTACTTTTTAGAACAGAACTAAGCATTGATACACCTTGTGCTGTGAAAACATAAGGTAGTTTTCTTCGCCCACCATGTTCTGAACTTGAAATCACAAATTGTGATATCAAGATACTGTCGAATTCATTATTTGATAGTTGGAACATAAAATCGATTGGAAATCGATCCAAGTTCCTTTTCACAGCTTGATTAAGAACTCTAGTTTCCACCTGATACATCTCAGCCAAATCGATGTCCAATATAACTTGCACACCTCGAATTGTAAAAATTCTGTTTTGAATGTTTGTTGAAATCGATATTGATTTTTCAATAAAAAAACTTCCACCTCTCCTTCGCTTTATTTACCCATAGTTGAGCAGCAAGGTTTTTCCTACTCCAAATCAGAGAAATATGCAAGTCTTTTCCCCGTTTTTGCATCAAAAATCTGAAGATAATTGCATGAAGCTTCATTCCCTTCCATAATGATTTTGTCCATATACATGCTTAAGGTCACCTTGTTGTAATATTTTGAATGTGACACCATCGGCTGCTTCACGTCACCTGTCCACACAAGTTTTTCCTCAATCAGGTCATAACAATATAAAGTTGCTCCAGAAGCAATAGGATGATAATTTGAAAAAAACAAAAGATTTCCATGAAGCAATGTCTCAAAATATGATTCACCATATTGAAGCATAAAGGATATCTCTTTCCCTGACTTCAAATTGATATTGTAGTTGTTTTTTCCTTCTTCCGAAATGAAGCCTGCAAGTGTTGATTCTTCTTCATCTAAAATAACCCCGCATGAAGCTTTGCCATAGACTTTAGTGGAAAAATCTTCCATAGAAAGGACAACAGTTTGCAACTTTTCAGAAGAATAAATATTTGAAGAAAAGACTATCTGACTTGGTGTTATATACTGGAGATAAACATATCTGTGATGATAATCGGTGTCAGGCTCAGGATGTGTTACATAGGTATGCTCAATTTGTGTTTGCATCAGCATTTCTCCGGTCTTACTGTATTTGTAGATTGAATAATGCGTTGTGTACATGTCTTCTAATATGAGAATCACTTCATCCCCAAATGGAATCAGTCCTGCTGAATACATATGTACATCGGGAAGCGGAGATGCCACAGGTAAAGGAATTATTATCTTCTTTTTTGTGCTTTCTGTGATTTTCATCTCGTATTTTTCATCCTGAGAATTTATACTCAGCACAAAAGACCTGTCTCCAACAGTGACTGAATCTGAAATTTGATTGCCACTGAAGCGGTGTGAATATTTTGAACAGTTTTTAAAATCTTTTGCAGGGATACCATCAATCAGCAATGCATTCATGTTATCGAGATCTACATAATAGCCCTGAAACGGGTAGAGATTGCTGCATTCCTGTGAGGAATAACTGGTTTTTGCTGACTCAACAGTTTGTGTTTTGTGAAAACAGGAACATAGAACAAGCAAAATAATGGGGAAAATGAGTTGCATGGTATTATTTTTTTAAAGAAGTTGTTGATGTGTAAAACAATAAAATTGCATAAATTATTTCTTTCAAAGTTATTCTTTTTCAAGATATAAATTAGAAAGGTGCTCTCAATCAAATTATGGTTTTAAAACGGGTCAGGTTAATTTTCTGGGGGGATAAAGTCAAAAGATAGAAAATAGAAGATAGAAAATAGAAGATAGAAAAATTGGATTTGGGAGTTATAAATTGGTTAAAACGTCCCAAGGGGATGTCGATGTCAAAGCCCGGAGTTCATGAGGCTGTCTCAAAACCAATATCTACCGGAAATTATTATTGCCCCAACTTTAGGGTGTGCGCTGATTTTCAGCGACTTACTCCCTTTAGGGAAGGGGCAAATAAGTCGGTGAAAATCAAAAAATGGGCGTTTTGATACAGCCTCAGGCTAGGGGATTTTGAAACGGCTTAGCCTTGCAATGGCGTTTTTCGGTATACGTTTGCGAGGTGCGAAACGAAATTACGGCATACGGATTTCGGATAGTGAACACAATATTTTACCATGTAATGCATAGAAGCCGAATACCGATTAACTCAACCGTTACGCGCTTCCCTGACGAACACCGTATAACGCAAAAAACAGATTGTTGCTGGCAGTAACGAAATTTTTTAAAAAGTTGCTATGTTGTTTTTTTTTAATCATGCAGTATCACTAACAAATCTCCCCAGATTTTTTACTTGTCCCTTTAAAACTCCCATTATCACTTCTGCCTTCATTTGCAACTTCTGCCTCAACCAAACCCTTTAGCAGATTAACTCCCGACTCCACAGTTTCGATGCCGGCAAATACAATATACAACTGTCCTTTATCGCTTTGTTTCATGATGCAGGTTTTGGGATTGCTGAACACATATTGCAAAATTCGACCATATACTTCGGAGTTGAAGAAACGTTCGTCTTTGGTTTCATAAAAATAAGCCTTCATTTTTGCAGCTTTTAGCAAAATTTTCACAATGCCTGCTTTTCGGGCAAGCCACCTGAGTCTTACTGCATATATCAACTCTGTTACCTGTTGGGGCATTTTACCAAAACGATCGCGCAATCTGCCTTCAAAGGCCTTTAACTGCTTTTCGCTTTGCAGTGAATCAAGGTCTTTATATAATGCCAGGCGTTCATTAAAATTGCTCACATAATTATCGGGGATGAGCAAACTCATGTCTGTTTCAAGCATACATTCCTTTACAAACTGTGAAGGGTCTGAATAATCAGGTTCCTCATTCATCTGTTCCTGCCGAATTTCATCCAGTGCCTCGTCAAGAATTTTTTTATACATCTCATAACCAATTTCGGTGATGAACCCACTTTGTTCGGCCCCAAGCAAATTTCCGGCACCCCTGATGTCCAAATCGCGCATGGCAATTTGCAAACCACTTCCCAAATCGGAAAACTCGATGAGTGCCTTAATGCGTTTTCTCGACTGTTCGCTGAGCATTACAGGAGGAGGAGTGATGAGATAACAAAAAGCTTTTTTATTGGAGCGCCCCACACGTCCTCTCAGCTGATGCAAATCACTCAGTCCGAAATTCTGTGCTTCATTGATAATCATGGTGTTGGCATTGGGAATATCAATACCCGACTCAATTATTGCCGTTGAAACAAACACTTCAAATTTTCCTTCAATAAATTCAAGCACAATTTTTTCAAGTTCCTTTCCATCCATTTGCCCGTGTCCGGTTTCAACTTTTACTCCGGGACAAATATTACGAACCATACGGGCTATTTCCTCAATGTTTTGTATCTTATTGTTAATAAAAAACACCTGTCCACCACGGTTTACCTCATACATAATGGCTTCGGAGATACGCCGCGGATTAAAACTGATAATCTCTGTATGAACAGGCTGACGGTTGGGTGGAGGAGTGTTGATAACAGATAGATCTCTTGCTCCCATGAGAGAAAACTGGAGTGTGCGCGGAATGGGCGTTGCAGTTAGTGTCAGTGTATCAACATTCACTTTCAGCTGCCTGATTTTCTCCTTTGCAGCCACCCCGAATTTTTGTTCTTCATCAATCACCAGCAACCCCAAATCCTTGAACTCCACATCCTTGCCAAGTAATTTATGTGTTCCGATAATGATGTCTGTGGCGCCACTTCTCAGTTCATCCAGCACCTGTTTTGTGCTTGCTGCTGTGCGGAATCTGTTAAGATATTCAACCTTCACAGGAAATTCTTTCAGCCTCTGTGAAAATGTATGATAATGCTGCAATGCCAGAATTGTTGTGGGGACAAGTATAGCCGTTTGTTTTCCACTCACTGCTGCCTTAAAAGCAGCTCTGATTGCCACCTCTGTTTTTCCAAAACCCACATCGCCACACACCAGCCTGTCCATGGGAAATTCAGCTTCCATGTCAGTTTTCACATCATGACTGGACTTTGCCTGGTCTTCAGTGTCTTCAAACATAAAAGATGCTTCAAGTTCATATTGCATATAAGAATCTGGTGCAAAGGCAAAGCCTTGAGATTTTTTGCGTTCGGCATATAACTTAATCAGTTCTTTGGCAATATCCTTTACTCTTGATTTGGCCTTGTACTTCTTTTGTTCCCAAATACGGGAACCAATTTTATCAAGTTGAGGAGGTGTGCCGTCCTTGCCTGAGTATTTTGAAATCTTGTGCAGCGAATGAATGCTGATGCACAATACGCCATTATTTTTGTAAACAATTCGTATTGCTTCCTGCTCTTTGCCGTTTATCTCTTCTTTTTCAAGTCCGGCATACTGCCCCACACCATAATCAATGTGCACCACATAATCACCCGGATGAATGTTTTGCAAATCTCTGATAGTTAATGCCTCAACACTTGAGTGCCTTTCGGAAAACCGGAATCTGTGATAACGTTCTGATATCTGATGATCGGTGAGAAATGCGATTTTTTTCGCATTATCAATAAACCCACTGTGCAAAGATTGTTTCACAAACTGAATGTTTTGATATACCTTTTGCTCTTCCCTCACTTCAATATCCTCAATGATGGCATCGAGTCGTTTTATCTGCGAATCGTTTTCACAAAAGATGAATGTTTTAACAGTTTGATCTCTGAAATTACAAAGCGCTTCAAACAATACATCAAAATTCTTTGCAAACTGAGGATGTGGTTTTATTTGAAAATCAGTAAGCATCTGATTTGAAAGCGGTGGTTGAGAAAAATGTTCAACAAATGAAAAATCAGCTATTTTTTTTGAAAACTCCGACGACTTTAAAAAATCTTTCAGGATGGGATTAATATCTGTTTCTTCTTTAAATTCGTATTCATTAAATTTTTCAAACTCAACATCAATACAATTTATACATTCATCAAGAGGAATAGTCCAAAACATTGTATCACGAGGCAAAACGTCAAACACACTGATTTTGCTTCCAGAATCAAATTGTGCTGTGTTTGGCAGAATCATAATTTTTTTGTGCATTTCAACAGATTCTTGAGAATATGGGTTGAAACTACGTATGCTTTCTACTTCGTCACCTGAAAATTCAATTCTGAATGGACGGTCGTGCGAATAGGCAAACACATCAATAATTCCACCACGCACAGCAAAATAGCCGGGTTCGTAAACAAAATCTACCTGAGTAAACTCGTAGGAATGAAATAGTTCTGTCATAAAATCCATGGATACTGCTTCGCCAACAGAAAGACTCATCGCTGCTTCGGAAATATCTCTGCGTGATACGACTGGTTCAATAAAACTTTCGGGACAACAAACCACAATAAGGGGAGATTTTCGTTTGGCCAGTCTGTAGAGGATGGTGCTCCGGTAAAGCACATTCAGGTTGTCATGATTTACAAAATCATAAGGATTATTATATGATGGCGGAAAGAACAAAATTTTCTTTACATCGGGATCTTTCTGAGTATCTCCGAAAAGTGTTTCCAAATCATTCATCATATGCAAAGCCGATTCCCTGTCAGGCATAATCACAAACACCGGTTTCTCAATGTGTTTTTTCACTTCATAGAGCACAAAAGCAGATGAAGATCCTGGCAGACCGCACACAGCAACGTTTCCCGAAGGACTTTGCTCAATGTTTTGCACAAGATCTGCTAAGCGGTTGTCATTGTTGAGAAAATCTGCTACTGAAGAATGATCCACCTGATTGAATTTGCTGCAAATTTACGAAGGATTGTGGAGAAGGAGGGTATTAAGGCTTATTTGAGGGGACAAATTTGAATAATGAATAATGAATAATGAATGTTGAATTGAGAATTGTTTATGTTATGGTTTTGATTTTCTGAGTTTCCCTCTTCATAATAGGTTTTTCTATCAGGAACCATCTTTTTCATCTTTACAAATCCAGATCAAACAAGGTCATTTGTTCTGTACTGCTCTTGTCGTCAGCATCATTATCTTTTGAAGGATTATTATCTTTTTTCTCAACGGTTTTGTCGGGAGTTTCTTCTTCTGGTGTTTCTACTGTTGTTTCAGTTTCGTCAAATTGCTGTTCGTCAGGTAATTGTTGTTCATTTTCCTGCATTTCAATCAAATCAAAGGTTTCAATTTTGTGCACAGCAATATCTTTCACAAGATTCTGGGTGAGTCGTTTTCCTTTCGCCTTCACACTTTTCACGGCAATAAATTCAGACAACACGACCACCTGATCGGGTTTTTCTTTTTTGTCTTTTTCTTTTTTAAAAACCACAGTCAGTTCAGCATCTTTATGTTCAATCAACTTAAACAGTTTGTTTCCTTCAGCAGCATCCACAAAATCAATCATTTTATTGGGAGATCCTTCGGCCTGAAAACGTTTGATATAATAGCTTTTTGTATCAGCATGATAATACACAGTGCCATAGGTATCTTTGGGGTTATATTTTCTCAGCAGTTTCAAGTCATCATCAAAATGGATGTGCATATGGAAAGTATAAATACAAAAATTTCCGCTTTCATAAAAAGCTATTATACTGTCACTGCCTAAAAATTCTCCAAGATATTGACCCCTTTCTTCATTATTGAGACGGCGAGTTTCAAAATCATACCAAACAGGGGCTGCTTTCTGTACAGCTTTTCCTTCAACCTTGATAACCACTTTGCGAATCAGATTACGTGACAGGATATTCCCTTTTGAACTTCTTCCCTTAATTGCAATATCTGCAAAATTAAAGTCAAACTGCAGTTTTTTCAATCTGGGCTTAGGTTTGAGATGAATGGTGAGCGTTTCAGTCTCTCCAAGAGGATTTGCTGAAAAATAGACCACTGTACCCAGATTGCTTCCGCACAAATTATATTCTTTGTCTCTGATAACTCCTGATACTGAAAAACGCTTCACATAATACAACTTACTTTTAGCATCCTGATAAATTACATTGTAGGTTGTGTTTTCATCATTTCTTTTGAAAACATCCACATGAATGACTTTTTTCCCTACAAACACTTTGTCAGCAATTTTGTTCACCTGATATGTTCCGTCTTCCTTAAACGAGATAATCTCATCAATATCAGAACAATCAGAGACAAATTCATCTTTGCGCAACCCCCATCCTGCAAACCCTTCTTCTCTGTTTACATAGAGTTTAACATTAGCAGCTGCAACAGCCGTTGCTTCAATCTGGTCAAAACTTCTCAGTTCGGTTTTACGTTCACGACCTTTGCCATATTTTTGTTTAATTTTTTGAAAAAATGCAATGGCATAATCAATCAGATTATCCAGATTTTTTTGCACTTCAGCCATATCATCTTCAAGAGACAGAATGATTTCATCGGCTTTGAAACTGTCAAATTTTGAGATCCTCTTGATTTTTATCTCTGTCAGTTTTACAATGTCATCACGGGTGATTTCTCTGTAAAATTTCGGTTTGAAAGGTTCAAGTCCTTTATCTATTGCATCAATAACAGCCTCCCATGTTTCACACTCTTCAATATCACGGTAAATCCGTTCTTCAATAAAGATTTTTTCAAGAGAAGAAAACAGGTGATGTTCTTTCAGTTCATGCAATTGCAGTTCCAATTCTTGCTTAAGCAATTCAAGTGTATGTTGAGTTGAAATTCTCAGCATGGTTTTCACATCCAGGAATTGTGGTTTTTGTTCATGAATGACGCATGAATTGGGGCTGAGTGACACTTCGCAATCTGTAAAAGCATAGAGAGCATCAATTGTTTGATCAGAATTAACACCGGGTGGCAGATGAATGAGCACTTCAACATTTGCAGCAGTATTGTCGTCAATTTTTCTGATTTTTACCTTACCTTTTTCGCTGGCATTGATAATTGAATCAATCAGAGTGCCTGTAGTAACAGAGAATGGCAATTCTGTAATAGTCAGTGTACGTGCATCAGTTTTTGAAATTTTTGCTCTCACTCTCACCCTGCCGCCTCTCAGTCCGTTGTTATATTTTGTAACATCAGCAAATCCACCGGTTGGAAAATCGGGATAGAGTTCAAAATCCTGTTTTTTGAGAATTTTAATAGATGCATCAATGAGTTCAACAAAATTATGCGGTAAAATTTTTGAAGCCAGTCCCACTGCAATCCCTTCAACGCCCTGAGCAAGCAGGAGAGGAAATTTCACAGGAAAACAGACAGGTTCTCTGTTTCTGCCATCGTATGAGGTTGTCCATTCGGTAATTTTGGGATTGAACACCACTTCAAGTGCAAACTTGCTAAGGCGTGCTTCAATATAACGTGGTGCAGCAGATGAATCCCCTGTGAGGACATTTCCCCAGTTTCCCTGACAATCTATAAGTAAGTCTTTTTGTCCGAGCTGTACCAGTGCATCTCCGATTGAAGCATCTCCGTGTGGATGATACTTCATGGTTTGTCCGATAATGTTTGCTACTTTATTATATCTTCCATCATCCATTTCCTTCATGGCATGAAGAATACGCCTTTGCACAGGTTTTAACCCGTCAAGCATTTCAGGAACTGCGCGTTCAAGAATTACATAAGAAGCGTAATCCAGATACCAGTTCTCAAACATCCCTGACAACTGCATAAACCTCTGTCTTTCTCCTTTTCCGGAGTCTCCCTGACCAGGCATTGTTCCTAAAGCATCTGCATCCATAGAATAAAATTTCTTTCTGTTTTTTCTACTTCCAAAATCGCAGTAAAATTACTTCAATTGCAAGAAATAACAAAGCGAGTATTAAAAATGTTTTCCACAATTGTTTTCCTTGAATTAATATCTGAATATCAGCACTTAAGGTGTCTCCTGGCTGAAGGATGTCAATATTTTTCAGTTTATAAAGAGTTTTCAGGGAGTCAAGTTGAGATGTTCCGTAAAAATTCATTACCGATTCATTGCGGTCATAATTGAATGACACCCCCTGAATTTGTTCGTTTTGTTCTGAGATATAATAATTTCCTGAGCGATCAATCATATTATGCACAAAAAGAAACATTCTGTTGCCATCATTACGAAGCTGGGGAATAAAATCAACACTTTTTTCTTTATTGGTAATTTTATATGCATTCACTTTGTTGTTGTCAGTATCTTCGATGAATGCCACCGGTTGATTTTTTCCTATTGTGTAATAAATATCAGTTTGTTTTTTGCTAAGAAAAGCCATCTGATAGAAAACAGGGACAACAATTGGGTGCCTGTGAAAATCTGTAAACTCCTGATCAAAGGCGCTGGCAAACCAATACACTCTTCCGTTTCCTGAATTTGACATAAGAAGAAATGGAGCACTGTTTTGCAGTTTCATAAGAGGAAGTTTCCAGTTCAGGCCTGTTTCTGCAATTGAAAAATACTTTCTCACTGCCGGCAAGTCCATATCTTTTGGAACACCATCAAAGACACCTTTAAATAGTTCATGGCCGAGGTTTAGCTCTGAAATTCTTAATGCTGCAGGATTTAGTTTTCCATAAGTATCAATTCCAAGTGCTGACATAAGAGGCTGCAGGCCATTGGCGTTTTCTTTAGCAGGAGGAATGATAACAACCGAGCCACCGTTTTGTGTAAAAGTGACAATTTCCTGAATTAGTCCTGAACCGGGTGTTTCCACAGCATCCAGAATAAGCAGATTGTTTTTTGAAATCAAACCAGACTGTAAGCGGTTAACATTGGTGGCGGTGTATTGAAATAGCGGTTCTTTGCGAAACATGGCATCTAAAGAGGGATTGACTTTTTCTTTACCAGAAATCACAATGACATTTACACTTTCGGACACATTAATTGAAAAATACATGGTGTTGTCATAGGTTACCGGACTATCATCAATTCTGACAAAACAATCATAGATTCCTTTTTCAGAGGGGACAAAAGACATTTCAACCAAAGCACGACCCCCCGGACTCAGGTCACATGATGCCACCGAACGTTTAACATCATTCACATATAGTTCAACTGGGATATTTATGTAGTTTTCTTCTGAATAATTTTTAATTCCAGCAAATACGGTAACTGCTCTGCCTGACTGAATAACAGGTGAGTCAAGCCACACCGAATCAACGCCTGCATTATAAACAGGAGAGCCTTCAATTGGAATTAAATAAGTCTGAAAAGGGAGAGAATCGGGCAGGAGTTGAGGCTGAAAGAAACTATTCTGAAAATCAGAAATAACAAATCCAAGAGGTGTTGCATCAGGAAACACAGAGAGCAATTCGGTGAAGCGAATGATGATTTCATTGAAACCGGGGCTGAATGGAGAAATCTGAAGTTGAGAAATTTTTTCGTTAAATTGTTTCTGTGTCAAAGTTCTGAAAGATGATGCATCATGCCAATTGTTGAGTAGAATAAATCTATCAGATGGAGAAAATCCGGACACAATATCGGTGGCTGCATTTTTTGCTTCCATTAATCGTGAATGATAACCCTCTCCGGCTTCCATACTAAAAGAATTATCAATATAAATAATCACTGTTTTCTGGATTAAAGTATCAGCAAGTGCGTTTTTTCGTGGCAGAAAGGGTCTTGCAAATGCAGTGACAATAGAAATAATTGCAAGTAATCGGAGAATGAGAATTATTAAGTGTTTTATGCGTGATTTTTTTCGTGTTTCAAGTTGTACGTCTCTTAGGAGTTTGGTATTAGAAAACAATACCGTTTTGAATCTCCTCAGTCTGAAAAGATGAATAATTATTGGGATGGTTGTAGCAACAAGACCCCAAAGAACAAACGGATATACAAATTGCATTGTCAGAAAATCTTTTAGAAAGTTTTATTACTTAACTGAATCAAGATATTCTTTCAGGCGAGTAGTGATAATTGCAACAAATTGTCTCAGAGGTCCGTCAACCATTAGCGCAACCATACCATGAATATCGGCATCAGCCACAAACTGAAATGTGGAATTGTTTTCTTCATTTTCATTTTGTGTCAGAAAAGCTTTCAGAAAAAAAGGAACAGGGAATCCACTGTCTGGGGCGGGTTGAATGACAATGAGAGAGTGTGGTTTTTTTTCAAGAAAAATGAGTTTCACAGTTCCCATTCCGGGAACTCCAAATTTACAGTATTCATCTGTTGCTTCCCAATCAGTGACCTGTTCGGGCAGAAATTTTTCAAAATGCCTGAAATCAGCTAAAAAATCAAACACATATTGTGATGAATGATTCACGTTCTCAATATTTCCCTGATATATTGCCATATTATTTTCCCCACTGATCTGGTTTTTGTCTCCACTCTTTGAGTGTTTCAATTTGTTTCTCCATTATAATTCCATTTTCAGCAGCTGTCTGGATGATTGTGTTGTAGTCAGAAAGCGTATAGAGAGGACATTTGGAGTCTTTAAACTTCTTTTTGGCAACATCAAAACCATAGGTAAAGATGGCAACCATTCCCACCACATTACATTCCGCTTCTCGAAGAGCTTCTACAACAGATATACTGCTTCCGCCGGTTGAAATCAAATCTTCAACAACAATGACATTGCTGCCTGGTTCCACATGTCCTTCAATTCGGTTTTGCAGTCCATGCCCTTTTGCTTCACCTCTTACATACACAAATGGTAATCCCATATCCTGAGCCACAAGAACTCCAAGTGCTATTCCTCCTGTTGCAACACCAGCCACAACGTCGGGAGTTTTAAAATTTTCATTAATACATTTGACAAACTCTTGTCTCAGAAATGTACGTATGGGGGGAAAAGATAGTGTTTTTCTGTTGTCACAGTATATGGGTGATTTCCATCCTGATGCCCATGTAAAAGGTTTTGCAGGATTCATTTTTATTGCTTTAATTTGCAATAAATATTCTGCAGTTGTTTTTGCTGTTTCTAAATTATAGAGTATCATGATGCAAATGTATAAAGTTTTTTATAAATCCAATGAAATTGTTTTTAACAATATGAACTCATGTTGTGATGATGAAGAAAATGTGCATACAATGATTAATCCGGAAAACAGGCAACTGATGGTTGCCCTTTCAAACTGTTTTACCAACGACAGGCAAGCCAAAAAATTGAATATTTTGTGCAATAATCCCGAGAATTCTTTTCAGGATTTTATAAAAAGCCTTTTTAGAATTGAAGCTGCAGGTGGTATTATCACAAATGAGCACCGTGAATGGTTATTAATTAAACGTATTGGAGTATGGGATTTGCCCAAGGGAAAAGTTGATCCGGGCGAAACAATTGAAAATGCAGCTGTAAGAGAAGTTAGAGAAGAAACAGGAATTGAATCGGTAAGCATTATTAAAGCACTGAGTCCGTCATATCATATTTATCCCATTGATGATGAATGGGTGTTTAAACAAACTCATTGGTTTCTTATGTTAGGTTCAAAAGGAAGATTGCGCCCGCAGAAAGAGGAAAGGATTTCAGAGGCAGTATGGATGAATGAGCGTTCAGTGAAACGAATTGTGCCAATTATGTATCCTTCTTTACTTCATGTGCTTGAAGAGGCAGGAGTGATGCTGGGAGAATAGGGTTTAAGGAAATGAATTACAGAATGAAAACACAGTGTTTACAAGTTTATACATGTGCTCCAAACTACAATTAAGAATGATAAAACACAAAACAACTATTTAAAACATGAAACACTTTTCTTTCTTTTTAACCTTTCTGTTTTTATGCATGTTTGAGCTTTCATCTCAGACCATTTCTGATTTTTCTGCCGACAGTCTTCGCAAGCATGTTTATTATCTTGCATCGGATGAACTGAAAGGGCGCAATACAGGGCATGAAGGGCAGAAACTTGCAGCACACTACATTGCCCGATATTTTGAAGATTTTGGCCTTGAACCTGCCGGAAATTCAAAAACAAATCCTTATTTTCAGGAATTTATGATGTATTACAACTCTATTTATTATTTCTTTCCACACACATCTGAGAGCAATTATCTGAGAGTTCCGGCCACAGGCAATTTTCTCTATTTCGGTAACGAATCAAAAGCGACATACACAAGTGAAATTCTGTGTTTTACCCCTGACAGCCTTTCAAAGGATTCCCAGTCTTTTATGTTTATGAATTCTGTGAGTTTTTCAGCAATGATGGATTCAATACATCTTTATTATAATAACACAAACCAAACGAAATTCTTTGTTACATTGCCTGGTAAAGAGTTTAAAGAAATCTCAGATGATTATCCTTCAGGCTTTTATCTTCTTATGAAAGAAGGCGACAACTTCATGCGAATTGACAGTCGCAATAAACAACAAAATACGGAAAGTGGAAAATGTCGGTTTGTGTATGAGTCTGTTTCTTCATATACAAACATCAATCTTATACTTACAAATCAACAGTTCTGGAAGGATTACGGTTATGATTTTGCTTCACTGAACCAACATCACAATATAGCTTTTGATTTATCCAGAAAAAATGTGAGCGATACTGTTTTTACCGAAAATGTGTTGGGCTATGTAAATGGCAGCCCTGACAACGGTCAGGTTATTATTGTGGGGGCACATTATGACCATGTGGGTTATAGCAACAAAGGTGTTTTCAATGGAGCTGATGACAATGCATCGGGAACAGCTGTTCTGATTGAGCTGGCAAGGGCTTTTTCTCAGGATGCAAAAGAAGGCAGATACCCCAATAAGAACATTCTGTTCATTGCATTTTCAGGAGAAGAAAAAGGGCTACTGGGTTCTGAAATTTATGCAGAATTTCCATATTTCCCCATTGATTCAACATTATTTATGCTGAACATGGATATGATAGGCAGACCTCCTTATGCAGCCAATGATAGGGGAAGAGTTTTTATGCTTGCATTTGGCAAACACAAAAAAGATTTGGTGAAAACCATCAGGAAAAGTGAAAAGCAGGCAAAATGTATTAAAACATACACGCATCCTGGTTTAATCAATAAAATTGGTTGGAGATACGGTTCTGACCATGCAAATTTCACCAAAAAAGGAGTAAGTACAGTAGTTTTTTTTACAGGTATGCACGAGGATTATCATAAGATAACCGACACAGCTGAAAAGATTAACTATGTAAATATGAGCAAAATAAGCTTTTTGCTCTATATCACAATACAAAAGTTAGCAATGTAGTTATCTAAAAAATATTATTTAGGAGCGGGCTGCGGAACCAGACGCACCTCAACTTTGGCAATTGTTTGTCCTTGTTTCAGGTTAGGATAAGCCATATAAACACCAGGTTTCAATACATAGCCAATAGCATCAGCTGCATCGGGGAAACTTGCTACGACACCATTTTTTGTTGCAATCCAAAAACCGGCACCATCGCAAACTACCTGATGCACCTGCATTACTTCATTAATTGTAACTGGGGTGCACTCAAGACCAGCATTCTTTGAGGCAGTTCCGGCTTCCTGTTTTGTGCACCACATCGACGCCTAAAAAAAGGCACATTGATTATCAGT
>CAZGIW010000051.1:0-27837 GCA_964526285.1 uncultured Bacteroidales bacterium
GATGGAGGGATTCGAACCCCCGACCAGCTGATTACAAATCAGCTGCTCTGGCCAGCTGAGCTACATCGGCTTTTCTTTTCAATGAACGCAAATTATTGACCATCACTGACTTCCGTATCAAAGGTCAAAAATTCGGACTGCAAAAATAGAAACATTTTCTGATATGACAAAAATATTTTTGTCTTTTTTTAATATTTTCTGATTTTTTTTTTCTGTTTTATAGATTATTCCCCATTTTTATACAGTTCTTTATCAATAAAATTTTATTTGGAAAAACCTCTTTTTATTTCTATAAAAATCAGTTATTTGAAAAACATGACTAACCAAGTGCAAACTAAACTGGCATTTAACAGTATTTTCATTCAAATCAGTCCCGTGCTTTGTCCTGGCACTGATTGCCTAATACAATGAGCTCATGTATAAGCGCTTATAGTCATCGCCCATGTATTGCTTGTATAAAAAGAAAATCTGACCGTTCCACACCCGTATCTTTTCAATATGTGCATAGCCATTTAATGTTACCTCATGCTTTATCTTACCTGTATAAATGTCTATCTCTGCAACTATACTAATTCCTTTTCTTCTGAAAATTGTGTAAAACCTGTCCCTTGCTCCGTCGTGGATAAATTCAGGTACCCAGTTTTTGTCTCTGCAGAATTCTAGTTCTACCCTCTGCTCCATATTGCCGCTTATTCCGTTCAAATGTTCGGCAACTCCTTCCGTAACATTGAAAATTATGAGTCCTCCTTTATGAAAAAATAATGGGGCCTGAACTGGTTTGAAGAAAATCTGCTCCATAAATCTCTGATCAAATTCATTCCCGTCAAAGAATGCTCCCCACGATAGCATTCCTATTGCATCTTCGTTTATATATGTTCTGAATTCTTCAGCTGATTCTGTTTCTGGTGCCCACCAGAAATAGTCAAGAATCTGGTTGTAGTAATGATATCTTCTTACGATTATTGTATCTTCATATAATCCCGCAAGATAATGGGCTGCTGAATCAATTAGTCCCATTTCGAAAGGCTCCGAAAAAAATAATTCTCCGTCTTCACTGAATATTTGCCACCCTTTTTTCTGCATCTTGATATAACAATTTTGCTGAGGATCTTCATACAATCCTTCATTTGATAAAATCTGCAGCTCATTGATTTTGTTTCCTTCAACGTCAAATTCAAGAAGAAACTGATTGCCGTGCATTCTGTTCTTGTAAGCAAGTGCCACAATATGCCCATTCAGTATCATATAGTCAGTAATGAAATATTTGTCTTTCGGGTTCAAACAAATTATCTTTTCTTCATGAACCCGAAAGGGTGGGAGGGTTGTCATGCTTTTCTTTAATACGATATTCAAATGAGATACATTTGGTGAGTTAACTATAGTGGTATGTTTTTCATATGAAACATGTGAAAACACCAAAGTAGCCGGAAATGTATTGCATTGTATGGAAAAATTACCGTTTGAGTCAGATATTGTTCCAGTTTTTGTTCCCCCGATAATAATGTTAACAGAAGGTAGAGGAGTACCATCATCATAGTCTGTCAATGTGCCTCTGACAATATGTTGCCCACAGACAGAAACTGCTATGAAAAATGACAGAATGCTAATTATTGTGTTCATGGCTTACTTATGTTTTGTTTGTTTTTATTGTTGTTGCATTGGAGAATCAACAGAAACATCGCTGTCGGGCTTGATTAATTTCTCAAATTCACAGGCTTCAGTATAAAAAGTTCTGTAAGGTGTTTGTTTACACTTCTCAAAGCATGTAAGTGCTTTCTGATGTTTTCCTTTCATAAAATACACATATCCAAGATAAAACAATCCGTTCTCATCAGCTGGTTTCTGATTAATCAGTAACATAAGCAGATGCTCTGCTTCATTGAATTGCTGCTGACTCAAGTGTAGCGCTATACGTTCAAGGAAATCATAATACGCCACAGTGTCAGATATTAAACAGGATTCAAGGATGTTCACTGATTCTCTATTCTCAAATCTGGCTTCAAGTCCACTAAAAACAGGTAGTATGATTGATGTTTTTTTTGGAAAAATTTTACTAAAATCCACAAAGCGATAGCTGTAGAAATACATATCAGGGAAAGTGCTGTAAGATGCAATGATATCATTTTCTGTGTCAATATTCATGATGCATTGCTTAGATATTGTTATAAGTTGCATTTGATTCATTGGCTGTTGTATTATTTGATTATTATAATAATGTATAGCTTTTGGTTCATCTTGTTCGGAAAGTGGATTTTCTGTTGACTGTTCATTGACATCAGTATTTACAGAATATTGTATGTTTTTTTCTTTGGTATTTTCTGGAATAGTTTGCTGGTTGTGAGCTGTAGTTTTATGAATCAGAATTGCTGAACCTGAAAATGCAGCGATGCATCCTGAAATAGCCAATACTTTTAGGGGAAGTGATAGGGCAATCCAAACTGAACGTATAATCAGCAAACGAAGTTTGATCCTCAATCTCATGATATTTGGTTTCAATCCGGGAAACATGTTGAAACCTTGCTCTGAATCCCGGCCAAATAAATCGTCATCTTCCACAATGTTTTTTTTGCGGAAGAGGAGTCTGTAAATATATTTAAATAGTATCATCTTCATAAGGCATGGATTTGATTTTTTGGAAATAGGTTTTCAGGTTTCTTTTTCCGTTTTGAATATTACTTTTGACCTGATTAATAGGAATTCCGGTTTCAATACTCACTTCGCGGTATGTTTTTTTCTTTAAAAAAAACAGCTTCAAACAAATTTTTTGTTCTTCTTTGAGCATGTCAAGCAATTTAATTACTTTGCTCAGGTAAAAATCTCTCTGAAATGCTTCTTCTTCTCTTTGATTTTGAGTTTTTTCATCATTTTCAGCAAAATGGTCACTCAACTCAATAAATTTTGGTGATTTTTTTCGCAAAATCATCAGGCAATGATTTTTTGAATAGGTATATAACCATGCTCTGAAACACTTAATGTTGTTTTTTTTCAAATCGGCAATGAGTTTTTCAAAAATTGACATGGTTTCATCTTCTGCCTGATGTGGATTTTTCAGATATTTTAGGCAAAGCCCGAAAACCAGTTTTCCGTATCGTTTGAATATCATATCCAAAACAGCAGGTTTGCCCGTTGTTTTGTAACGGGCAATGATTTCCTCGTCGCTGAGATTTTGACTGCTGTTTCTGAATAAATTCATATATATTTACTGACTTAGTTCTCTTGCTCTTTTTTTGTTCATCCAGCTAAAGTAGCCTTCCGATTCAACGATGATTACTCCTCCGGTGAAATCTCCGTATTTTGCTGGAACACCTCCTGAATACACAGTCATGTTTCCTATGCCTCGTGTTGGAATCATAGCTGATGAGTTCACCATTTTTACACCATCCACAATATAAATGGCATCATTTGCTCTTGAACCTCTGAAGTGAATCTGTTTTTGGTCTTCAGAGGCATAGATGTCAGAAGACATAGCTGTAAGAATACCGGAAAAGTTGGATGAGTTGGCCATTTTTTTCACCACCATCATGTCCATTGTCTTTTTTGAAGGGTCGTCAATGTCAAGGATATCTTTAGTGCAAATCACAATGGCCGGAGGTAAATTATATCCTTTGTCCAGATTAATATTCCTCACGAAAGTAATTTTGTCGGCGTCAACCTGAACATTCACAAAATCCATTGTGCCATATCCGGTGAATGAAACTGACACAGTGTGTGTGCCAACAGGAACAGGGTTCAGTCTAAAATACCCGTCAAAGTCTGAAGTGGTACCCCTGACAATATGATCGCCAGCTTTGATATAAACATTGGCAAAAGGGACAGGATCTCCTGTTTCTGCATCCATAACCTGCCCGTGAATTTCTCCAAAGTTTTGTGCACTGAGTAAAATGCAGGGAATAAACAGAATGATTGTGAATGTGATTCTGAGCTTTTGCATTCTGTTTTTTGTTTTGTGTGTTGTTGGTTTCATAATTTTGAGTTTTAAAGGTTTTTCATACAGATGCATCAGTTGAGAGTTTGCACACTTATTATGTCGTCAGATTTTATAAAAATAATGTATAAGTCAGGCAGATTCAGAAAAGACTCAATAAAAGGTTGAACTGAATAAGTTTACGGCAAAAAAAAAGCTGTCCATCTGGACAGCTTTTTTCTTTTGGAAACAAAAAACTATTTTTTCTGTTTTTCCTTATGTTTAAATAATTGTTTTTTTAAGGCGTCAATGGCTGAATCAGTAGCCTCTTCAAATGTTTTGCATTGTTTTTTTGCATACAAATCATTGCCCGGAATAGAAAGTCTTATTTCGGCAACTTTGTTAACAGGATCATTTGAATTGCTGACCTTCAGTGTAACATCGCTTCCAACAACACTATCATAAGTGCTGACAAGCTTTTCAACCTTTTCCTTAATAAAATCCTCAAGTTTTTTGTCCGTTTTAAAATGAACGGAGTTAATTTTTACTCTCATGTATTCCTCCTTTTTTGAGATTGTGGATGTGCTTTTTTATAAACAGTTTTTAATTTTTCTATTGTATTGTGTGTGTATAATTGTGTGGCTGCAAGACTGGTATGCCCCATCATATCTTTGATAGCATTGATTTCAGCTCCTTCATTCAACAGGTGTGTCGCAAATGTATGTCTCATCACGTGAGGGCTTTTTTTCTTCATAGAAGTTACACTGCTAAGATACGAAAAAATTACGCGATATGCAAATTTTCGGTAAATTTTTTTTCCTTTTTTTGTTAAAAAAAATGAATCTTCAGTGTCTGTATTAGCAAACGTAGTGTTTTTTATTTTATTGTAATGTTCTATCATTTTCATGTAAAGTGGGTGTAATGGAACTAATCTCTCTTTGTTCCTTTTTCCTACAACCTTAATATGTTGTTTTTGAATGTCAAATGACAGGTTTGTAAGACTCACTAGTTCACTCACTCTAATACCGGTTGCATAAAAAGTCTCCAGAATCATTCTGTTTCGCAAATCTTCATAATCTGTAATTGAAAAAAAATCGGTTTCAAACAATTCATCCATTTTGGTTTCAGGAATAAAAGCCGGTAGTCTTTTTTCAGCTTTAGGAGTGTTAACAGTTTTTCCAGGAATTTTTTTTATTTGATTGTGCTTTAACAGGTACTTGTAAAATGAAGTGAGTGCAGCTTTCTTACGTTTGATGCTTGTGGCTTTTATGCCTTTTTCCATAAGTTGCGCAAACCAAGAACGAATTATCATATCATCACACTGATTAAGTGTGGTGCCATTGTAAAACAAATTCAGATATGATTCAAATTCTGTAAGGTCTCTCCTGTATGCCTCAACAGTGTTATGTGAGTATTTTTTCTGGTGGAGTAAGTATGAGCAGAACGTTTCAGTTGAGTACATAAAAAAACCTTTGACTTCAGAAGTCAAAGGTAATAAAAAATATCGTAATTGGGAAAAATTATTGGTTTAATTTATCCTGTCTCATTTGTTGAACATAGATGGCCTTGAGTTTTTGCTCTCTCTTAATGACAGATGGCTTAGTAAATTTTTGTCTTTCTCTCACTTCACGAGAGATGCCAGTTTTTTCAAACTTTCTTTTCAGTTTCTTAAGGGCTCTGTCAATACTGTCGCCTTCTTTCAATGGTACGATAATCATAAATGAATTAACTCCTTTAGTTTAAATTGAGGTGCAAAATTACAAAATATTTTAAAATAACAAACATTTTTGAAAAAAAAACTGCTTTTCATGTGTAGAAAAGCAGTTTTTTCAATTGGTTTGAGGGAGAACCTCTTATCTTAAGAGAATCTTTTTTGATGTGGACTGGAACTGCTGATGCAGGGTTACCAGATAAATAGCATGACTGACAGGTTGTACAGGAATTTGGAAGTGATTGACTCCCTGAGTTGCCTCAAATTCCCAACTGCCAATGAGTTTTCCATTCATATCAAATAATGTAATAACATCAGTTTGATCTGAAGCGGAGAAATATGTGACATAAATTGTGTTTTCGAAATCAGCATATAGATTCATGTCAAGCGAACTGATATTGCCAGAGCCATATGGATCGCAATTGGCATCTTTTACCCCAAGCAGTGACATTGAACCATTGTAGTCTGTTTGCAAAAGTCTGTAGATATAATTTTTTCCCTTTCCGGAATAATCAAGATAAGAATAATATAAACTTTGATTGCTGTTTCCGGCACCACTAATTTGTGCAATTGTTTGCCAGTTATCTCCTTCTTCACTTCTCTGAACAGTGTAAAAATCATTGTTGGTTTCAGATGCTGATGCCCACTCAACATTTGTTCCTTCTTCAGTACAACTCACTGCAAAATATAAAAGCTCAATGGGAAGAGGATTGGAATTGTCAACCAGTACCCATGTGTAAAGATTTCCAAGTGTTGTGGCATTTACTCCTGAAACAGTGTTGGAAACTGTGTTTACCGCTCCCAGTGGCGCAAGTCCTGTAAACCAGCCTGGTTTCCATTGATTAACTTCCCAGTATTGTGCTCCCAGATTTGCCTCAGTGATGGTGTTGCTTGCAGCAGTATGTTCAATATCTCTATAGGTAAAAGTTAAAGTTGATGTGGGTTTTGTTGCCCATGCCATACCCAGATCCCTGAGAATCCAAAAGCGGTCAAGTGTATAGTGTCTGCGTTCTTCAAAAACACCACCTATGTATTGTGCACCTGTGTTTGTAACTGCAGGAGCATAAACACTTGGGTGCGGAAGGTTGGTCCATGGTGTTGGGTATGTGGAAGCAGTTAAAGCTCCTGATGCAGACCCTGCTGCTGTAACCTGATAAATCATTGGAAATCTTGTGGTAGAATTAATGCCAAAAGGAATTGTGTATGTGCCGGTTCCATTGTTAATTATCCAGGCAACGCGATTGGTTTCACCTTCAGAATTGATTACTCCGGTATTTGTTCCTGTTGTCACAATTCCATTAGGGTTGGTTTGTGCAACAATGAGAATTGCACCTGCATCAACATTCACATGAACTGCATCCTGAAGTATCAGTGCATGATTTTGAGCAAACAGCCCAAAACTGGCAACAAAAACTAATAAAAATATACCTTGTTTCATACTGGGGGGGGTGTTTGAAATAACGTTATTTGTTTTTTTTCAGAATTATACAATAATTCGAGATTACAAAATTAGCAAATATTTATTTACAAGCAAAACTTTTTTATCAACAAAATGAATTAAATATGAACTTTTCATCTATTTTTGCATTAAAAAGTGAAGGCGTATAAAAGACTTTTGTTTTTGTTTGCCTTACTATTGCTGGCATTTCTATGCTTCAATAATGTAAGAAAGTTTCAGTTTATAAATTGGCAGGATCAGGAGCGAATTGTTCACAATGAACAAATCAATAGTTTGAATTTTAAGTCTTTCAGTACATTCTTTACTACTTTCGAATCAGAAAAATACCAGCCTCTTGTTATTCTCAGTTTTGCAATTGACCATGCAGTGTATGGAGGCAAGAATCCGTTGGGATTTCATTTGACATCTTTATTGTTACATCTGATAAATATTGTGTTGTTGTTTATCCTGTTAAGAAAGTTGTATTTTAATGATTTTCAATCTTTTATTCTTGTATTATTGTTTGCTGTTCATCCTTATCAGGTTGAGGCAGTTTCATGGGTAAGTGCAAGAAGTACATTGCTTTTTTCAATGTTTTACCTGTGTGCTCTGATTTTTTATGCAAACTTTGCAGAAACACGCAAAACCTCATTTGTTATACATGCCTTTGTGTTTTTTCTTCTGGCATTGTTTTCAAATACTGCTGCTGCAAGTTTTTTACTGTTCATTCCCTTGTTGGAGTGGTATTCTCATCCCAGAATCAATTTGCGTACTTGGATAAGACTTGTTGTATTTGCAATGCCCCTGGTGTTTATTCTGATATTAATATATTTTTTAAGAATTGATCCCGGTCCATTGTATTCTATGGGTGAGGGTGACAATGGATTTTTGCAAAATCTGGGCTTTGCATTTTGGTCGGTGTTGCTTTATGCATTTCATTTGGTTATCCCTTCTGCTCAGAATGTTTTTCGTGTATATCCTGAGTTTTCTGTTTGGATGTATGTATTGCCATTGTTATTTATTGCAGGAGTTGTTTATACATTGGTCAAATTTAAAAATCACAGAAAAATTTTGCTGATTTCGCTGGGGTTTTTTCTTATCCCTCTTTTTGTTCATTTGAAAATTTTTCAGTTGAGTGCTCAAATGATGGCCGATAGGTTTATGTATTTATCAGTGCCTGGATTATTTATAATCCCTGTTTGTATTGTTTCTCATTTCTTGAAAAAATATCCCAGAAAATTATTTCAAATAATTGCAGTTAGTGTGATGATAATTGTATCATCTGTCTATTTTGTCAAATCAATGAAAATGACATTCACCTGGCAAAACAGTGTCAGTTTGTGGACCAATGTGATTGAAAACAATCCTGAGCATCCACTAGGCTATTTTAATCGTGCTTTAGCATTTAGGGACAAGGGGATGCATATTGATGCTATTGCTGACTTTGACAGGGTTATTGAGTTGCAACCATCCAATGCGGATGCATATCTGGAAAGGGGTAATGTGTATAGTTTTGTGGGTAGTTATGATCGTGCAATAGACGACTTCAATGCAGTATTCAAACTAAACAGGGAGCTGTATCACACGTTTTTTTATAGGGGAAATGCGCATTTCAATAAAGAAGATTTTGTCAATGCACTTAAAGATTACAGAAGTTTCACCGCATATGAGCCCATGCACGAACAAGCATCATTCAAAACCATATTATGTATGATGGAGCTTGGTTATAGTATTGAAGAGATATATAATGAACTGGATATATTTATTATAAAATTTCCAGATAATTCTGAAGGCTACTATCTGCGAGGACTGATATTGATGAATGGCGTACCTGATGATGCCTGTAAAGATTTTCAGAAAGCTGCAGAAATGGGAAACAAAGCAGCTAAAGAAATTGTGTTGAGTTTGTGCATGTAAAATTTTTTTATTATTTTTTTTGTAGTATTAAAAAAAGTATTATTTTTGCACCCTCAAATGAGAGGGATCTTAGCTCAGCTGGTTCAGAGCACCTGCCTTACAAGCAGGGGGTCGCTGGTTCGAATCCAGCAGGTCCCACCAAATCAAAAAGGTTGTCTGTAGACAACCTTTTTTTTATTGGTTCAGCAACAATGGAAAAGAGCGAAAGATTGGGCAGGCATCTTTCAGATCATCCCGGCTTAAAGTATTGAGGGGGGTCGCTGGCTCCGAAAAATCGCAATCCCTCAAAGTATAGAAAAAAAGTTTTATAAATTTGGATTGCTGATTTTTCGTGAGTCCACGAAATTTGAGAAAATCGAAGATTTTCAAAATTTCGGGATTCGAATCCAGCAGGTCCCACCAAATCAAAAAGGTTGTCTGTAGACAACCTTTTTTTAATATCTGAAATGATAAGGGAAAGCATTTTCTCCCTAGCTATGTGCCACAAAATAATACTCTTTGCCTGAAGAATAGCATTCCTTAAACGAATTCAAATTGAGTGCTGGTTTGTTTTTTACATAAGCCTTCAGAGTGGAGATGTTGAGCTGGCATTCTGTCAGCAAACTGAATATGTCTTCAGGAGTAACTCCATAGTAGTCACTGGCACCAAGACCAAACTCAAAAACAATCAGTGGTTTGCAACGTTGAAGAATGTCTTTTGCACCTTTCAATACATGATATTCCCCGCCTTCAACATCAATTTTGATAAAATCTACATGAAAATCTTTAGCAAGCAATTGGTCAAGAACTCTAATTTCAACTCTGATTTCTTCAATGTCAGGATTTGTGATGTCGTATTTTCTTTTATTAATGCCACTGTATGCCTGTGCATTTTTTACATGTTGAAAAGTGGATTCTCCGTTTTTATCAGAAAGTGCATAGGGGTAAATAACTGCCTTTTCTGAAAATTCTGATCTTAAGTGTTCGAAGAGAGTGGGAATAGGCTCAAATGCAATATGTTTTCCCTGGGGAGCCAATTTAATCATCAATTCAAGCATTTCTCCCTTATGACATCCAACATCTATGCAGTTTGAACTGATGTTGATACCTTTTTTTATTATACTTTTGGTCAGCCTGTCATATTTAAGGTTGCGTGTCAAGTCAATATGAAAAAAGTTCAATAGTTTGCGTATGATGGTTTTCATTTTTTTTATGTAAAAGATGAAATGAGTTGTTCAGTTTTGTTTCTCAAAGAAATGCAAAAGTACATAGTTTTTTTATGCCTGATATGAATGAATGCGGATAAAGGATATATTAGTTTAAATTACTATTGTCCGATTAAAAAACATTTGAAGTCTGAAAAGTCTATTAAATTGAGGGTCTTGTGAGATTTTTTTGTCGGGGAGCTTGCTTTTTGAAATTTGCTTTTGGTTGATTTTCACCAATTTATTTGCCTCGGTCCTAAAGGATGTAAATTGTTGAAAATCAATTCATCCTTTAGGAAAGAGGCAAAAATTGATTAAGACAATTTACATCCCAGGGGGAAATCATTGTTTTTGTCGGACAATAGTGAATTTAAATATTTCCACTTGAAAAATATTGAATTGAAAAAAACATACTGCAATGTGCCGAAAAGAGATAAGATAAGAGTTATGATTCAGTTGTATATTTGTACAGATTTATTCACCCTTATTTACAATGCAACTTTTTTTCAGATAAATTGTTATATATTTGAAGCGAAATTGAACCAATGAAAATTAAACATGTTTTTCTTTATTTACTCACAACGATTGCACTGTTTTATTCATGCAAACCCGAATTTCCATCCTGGGAAAACGAAGCTGTTTTTCCGCTTGTAAATACAAGAATGACTGTTTCAGACCTGATTGCAGATTCACTTTTACTTGAAGATGATGATGGGATGCTTCATCTTTTGTATGAATATTCACTTACAGATTTTAATATTGACACTTTACTTGATGGACTTGATACCATTTCTTCCTATTCTTATGCTATTCCCTTCACAATCACTTTGCCTCCCGGAGCACAGATTATAAACCAAAGTGAGGTTGACAGGCTGGGTATTCGAAATGTTTTCCTGAAAACTTTGATTCTCTCAAGCGGATATATAAAAATTTCCACTTTTAATAAATACACACAACCCATTCAAATGGAGTATTCTATTCCTGATGCTACATTCAACGGTGTTCCTTTTTCAATTTTCAGAGATATCCCTGCAGCAGAATCTTCTGGTCAGATTTATTATTATGAAGAGTTAATTGATGTGTCCGGGATGAGGTGGGATTTCTTTTCAGTGGGGAATAGCTACAATTGTTTCAATTCCATATTCAAGGTGTTGATTAGTCCTGACGCCACTCAAAGTGTTCAGATTTCAAGCGGAGACAACTTTAATTTCTACATAGGCTTTCAGGATATTGAAATTGATTATGCACGTGGATTTTTTGGACAGCATCAGTATGAGTTTACTGAGCCCATGGAAATTGATGTATTCAAAAATGTATCTGCTGATCAGTTCAATATTGAAGATGTTCAGATGTACCTTGAAGTATCAAATAACATGGGGATTGATATTCAGCTTAAATTGAATGAACTCAAAGGCACAAATCTTCATAATTCAAACAGTCTTGATTATAGCGGACCCTATCTCAATACACCAATTAATATAGTGCGTGCTCAGGAAACTGCTCCTGAACAGGGGGTGGCTAATGTGAGCAACTATACATTTGATTTTGCTGAAAATTCAAATCTTAAACAGTTTGTGGAAAATATGCCCGGAAAAATTGATGTAGATATTTCAATGGGGATCAATCCACTGGGAAATGTATCAGGTGGCAACGATTTTTATTATGGTGAACCCCTTCATGCAAAATTTATTTTTTCTATTCCTTTCCATTTTTCTGTTGTCAATTTGATGATGAGCGATACAATATCCCTGAGCACTGATTTTCTCAAAAAACCAATAAACTCTTTCATTATCAGGGCAGTAGTGCAAAACTGTTTCCCGTTTTCTCTTATGCTTAATATGAATTTTCTTGATGAAAATGGACAGTCTTTATGCAATCTCCCCTTTAGTACACCCGTCCGTGAAGCACAATTGCTACCATCAGGAAGAACTTCAGGGGCTCAGCAAACTGTTCTCTCTCTGGATGTACCTGTAACCAAACTTGAACATATCAGAAATGCAACTCAAATTGTAATTGTCGCTTCTGCAAATACTTTTCCTTATGGTGAGAATGTGAAAATATTCGGAGACTATTATATTGATGTACAGACATTCGCAATTTTAAATTTGCTAATCAACGACTGATGATTAACCCAAAACCACTTTTATTTGTTGTAATTTTTGTTGTCATCAGCAACTTTCAAAGCACTGCACAATTTGAGTCCGTCGTTTTGCACCCTTTTGATACGTTAATTCATTTGAATGTTTACGGAGATTTTTCATCAATGTCAAATTTTGTTCCTTTTACTTTTGTTCAGGATTTTACTAAAGGTGGGTTCATAAATCAGCAAACGAAACAAAATACTGCCGAAAAACTAGGAGATTTTAACCGCTATCATTTTCATGCCCTCTATGGTGTATCTGCATTTTTTAAACCCCGATTACTATCAGATTCTGTGAATTATGTTCAAATGTTTGCTGGATATGATAAAGTGTCTAGTATCTTCGCTTCATTCACCGATGATGCTTTTGAATTGTTGATGTTTGGAAATTCATACGGAATAGGGAATAAGACAGATCTTAGTAAAACCTCATTTGTCTACAATAACTACAATCGTTTTCACGCAGGTGCCATGAGAAGTTTTGGAAAAAACGGGAATCACCGATTTGCTATTGCACCTTTCATTTCTTTTCATAAGGCTCCCTTGTTTATCAATCTATCTGAAGCTTCTTTATATACTGCCTCAGATACTTCGCAGATTGATTTGTATACTGAAGGTTCAATGAACATGGGCTATAAAGTTGAAAATATCACAGCTTCAGTAGGTGGTGGAATAGATATGCATTATTCCAACTCAGGGTTAATTCCTAATTATCTTTTAGGGTTCAGTGTTGAAAACTTCGGTGTTTTTCAATATCAGGGAACTTCCTATTTGTTTCAAACTGACAGCATAGTCAGTTTGACCAGTTTTTATATCAGCAGTTTTGCAAACATTGATAGTACACTTAGTGAATTTGCGGATAGTCTTTACAGCGAAATTGTTACTATTGAAGATAGCATAAGCCTTACATGCCTGCTGCCTGTGAAATTGAGTATGACGTTTGTAAATACTTCAGCTGACCGGTATAATTTGCACGGTAGAGTATCCTGGTATCCATTGTATAATTCTTTGCCAATAATTGAGCTGATTCCCTCTATCCGAATGAATGATATGCTGAGTCTTGGGGTTCCTCTGGCATGGGGAGAAACTGGAGGTGTACAGGCTGGTCTTTTCGTAAAATTTATTTATAAACAATTTAATTTTTCAATGATGCTCAGATCAGGACATAACGTATCAATAAATCCATTTCATACAGGGTTTTCGGCCTACGGACAACTTTCATACAAATTTTAATTATGAAACGTATAATATATATAGTGTTTTTTCTTGTTTCGCTGCATTCGTCTGCACAGGTGCAAAGTTTTATAAGGTCTTATGGTATTGATGGTTTCAATTACGGGCAACGTATTGAAGTCTTAAGCGACACAACATATATGCTGATGGGGAATAAAAGCGGTATGTTTGCGATGAACAATATTTATATGATTCATGTTGACAGTGTTGGAAATATTATCAAAGACAGGGTTTTTGGAGAAAATGACCTATATTATGCATGGGATATGACCGTGCAGGGAGATACATTATTTATCATCACCGGATATGTTTTCAGTGATTTTACAGAGGAATATGATGTGTTTGTAATGTGGATTGACAGGGAGCTTAATTTGGTTCATACTTCTTTTTATCAGGCACCAGGGTGGGATTTTGGCCGTGCCGTGTCTGTAGGTTCAGCCGGACAGACATATGTTTTAGCTGAAACGTTTTCCTTTGGTCCCAAACCAGGTCTTTTACTTCTGGATTTTCATCCTGATGGCAGCCTGAGCAAACAATTACTTATTGAACACCCCTCTGCAGATATTCAATCTTATGCCATGATTCTTGCAGATGACTCTTTGTTGTTTCTCGCAGGTAGTTTGAGTGAAGTTGATTCTCTGCAAAAGGGCATGGTGCTGAAAATTGATACTGCTTTCAATATCCTGGATACTCTGTTGTTAACAAAAGATAGTATTGACGTTCATTTTACCGGAATTGACAGACTGCTATCAGGCCTGTTTGTTCTTTCTTCTGACATATATGAAAGGAATAATGATGTACGAAATTTTGTTCATGTTACCTTTAATACAGATATGAATATCACAAGCGAGAATTGGGGTTTAACTGCCAACAATTATTGCAACTGTGTGAGATCTTCATGGTTTAATAATTATTCCGTTATGGGGTGTCATAACAATTTACATGGCGCTGGGGGATCAGATTTTAGCTTTTCCCTGTTTGATGGTGGATCATATGTTAAGTCTTCTACTATTGGTGGAATTAATAATGAAGAACCCCTTGATGCTGCTTTTGCCCTTGATTCAACTGTAGTTCTTATTGGAACAACTCAGAGTTTTGGCGATCCCATCAGGAGCATCATGTTTGCCAAAACATGCAGAGACTACATGTACTGCGTGAGTGATCAGCAACATATTACCAATGTTAACCCTGATGTTGAAATCAATTCCAGTCACAGTCTTCTCGTTTATCCAAATCCGGTGTCTGAAATTCTTTACTTGTTATTCAATAACCAAAATATTTTTGCCAACAACCTTTTGCAGATATACTCCATTGATGGAAAACTAGTATACTCTGAAATCCTGCCTCAGGGCACAATATTGCATAGTATTGATGTTTCTCAGTTGAAAGATGGGATACATATTCTTCTGTTTCAATCTGAAGATGTCATTCTACGTACAAAGTTTTCAAAAATTTCAACATTATAATGTTTTGAAATTCAATCTGTTGAAATTATTTTTCAATTTTTTTTCAAAAATAATTTGTTTTTTCAGATAATTTGTTTTTATCTTTGCAGTGTCTTAGTAAAGTAATACACTAATATAATAGAATTATGGTACACATTGAAAATTTGAAATTTGGATATCGAAAGGGGACTTACCTTTTTGATGATTTGAATCTGAGCTTGAA
Organism: uncultured Bacteroidales bacterium; assembly: GCA_964526285.1. Classification (GTDB taxonomy): domain Bacteria; phylum Bacteroidota; class Bacteroidia; order Bacteroidales; family DTU049; genus CAYMAZ01. Next base: position 15,196 of record CAZGIW010000051.1, read on the forward strand.
AAAGGGGAGTGTATATGGCCTGTTTGGAGTCAACGGAGCCGGAAAAACAACCTTGATCAGGCAAATTGCAGGTTTGTTGTTTCCGGTAGGAGGCAAGGTAAGTGTTGATGGACTGGAATCACGTCATCGTCATGTTGAGATGATGCGAAATATGTTTATCATTCCTGAAGAATTTTGGCTTCCAGGGTTAAGTATTGAAAAATACGTAAAAATTCATCATGGATTTTATCCTGACTTCAATAATGAGGTATTTGAAAATATCTTGAAAGAATTTGAAGTGGGGCTAACACAAAAGTTGGACAAATTATCCTATGGACAGAAAAAGAAGTTTATGATTGCTTTTGGTATTGCCACCAATTGTGGTTTGCTGTTAATGGATGAGCCAACCAATGGATTGGACATTCCATCAAAGAGTCAATTTCGCAAAATTATGGCCATGCACATCAATTACGAACGATGTGTAATGATTTCAACACATCAGGTGAGAGATCTTGCCAGTATTATAGATTATGTTATTGTGCTTGATCATGGAAAGATTAGGTTTCTGGAAAGTACTGAAGCAATTACAAATAATTTTAGTTTTAGTTTGATTACGGGGCATACAGATAGCGAGGTTTTGTATAGTGAAGATGTATTTGGAGGCAAGGCAGCCATTGTAAAAAGTGCAGGCCGTCACACTGAAATTGACTTTGAGCTTTTGTTCAATGGAGTTATTAAAAATGCTGAAGGATTAAATAAAGCAATAAAAGGAGGTAGTTATGAATAGAGAACTTTTCAATCAGGATAGATTTGGTTTGTTATTTCGCAGACAGGTCAATTTGTATATGAAATCATGGATTATTGCATTAATTGCAATTTCGGGGTCATTGATTTTTATTTCACTACTTTTAATGACAGCCTCAAGTGGTCAGGTTTGGTTTGAAACCTTTAAAACACTTGGTGTTATTGCTTTCTTTATTACCGGGCTGATATTTACTTCAAACTCCTTTTCTGAAATGGGAACTTATTCAAGAAGTTTGCAATATATCACATTGCCTGCCACACATTTTGAAAAATTTGCAGTAGGCTGGTTCATGTCATCTGTTATATATATTTTATTTTCGGTAGTTGCTTTGGTATTTGCTTCTGCTTTTGCCGGATTATTGTCGTTATTATTGTTCAAAGGTGAGTTTGTTGTTTTTAATCCTTTTGTGACAAAAGGAGCTGAAGTTATACTGGCGTATTTTATTGCTCACTCTGCTTTTTTTCTGGGTGCTGCATGGTTTAGAAGAGCTGCATTTTTCAAAACACTATTAGTCATGATTATCTTTAACACAACGATCAATATTTTATTTGTGATTATGGCATTTGTGATTTTTAAACCTTTTGAGATGCTCTCTGATGCTCAATCTTTTTATATGCCTTTTGATGCGTTTACTAAACTTGAACCAATTGTCAGAAACAGTGTTTTTGTTTACTTTTCCTTGCTTGCCATAGTGTTTACAATAACGGCATGGGTTAGATTTAAAGAGAGGGAGGTGTAATATGGAATTTGCTGATAAACAAGCGATTTATCTGCAGATAGCTGACAAAGTATGCGAGTTTATTTTGTCAGGTGAATGGTCAGACAATGAGCGTATTCCTTCGGTGAGAGAGATTTCTGTTATGATGGAAGTGAATCCCAATACAGCAAACAGGGCATATGATTATCTTCAAAGTATGGGTGTCATTTTCAATAAAAGAGGAATCGGATATTTTGTGGCTGAAAATGGACTTGAGATGACCAAACAGCTCAAACGTTCAAGATTTTTGGAAGAAGATGTGCCCCGTTTTTTCAGGGATATGCAATTGCTTGGACTGAACTGCAGTGAAGTTGAACAAATTTTTAAAAAATCCAATAACAATCAATAAATAGAATTATGAAAACAAGTACAAAAATATTAATCATCACACTTTCAGTAACTATTTTGTTTATGTTCTCAATGGTTTTCTGGATTAACTGGTACCTGAAAGAAAACATGGTTCGCAAAAGTGGGGAAGATGTCACTGTGAACATGTCGTTAAATCAGTTTGATAAAATCAATATTACAGGAAATTTTATGGTTAATCTGCATGAAGGAATTAATCCGGAAGTGAAAATGAAAGTGGATAAGAACTTTAAGGATTTGATTTCAATTTCAGTTCAAAACAAAACACTGATGATTCAAAGTGTTAATGTGGTTCAGACATTTGGAGCTGTCATTGATATCACATATGCAGATATTAAAGTGATTAATCTCATTGGTGGTGTCAACCTTACAGCTGATAATGTTGATATGTCTGAACTGCTTGTGAAATGTGATGCAGGTTCATCCTTGTTAATGGATGGAAAGTTTAACAATCTCACATGCATTGTATCAAACGGCTCCTTTTTGGAAGTATCCGGAAATACTGTGAATGGAACGTTAACAGCCTTGAACGGGAGCAGTATACAGGCTGTCGATCTTCAAATTGACACATGTTATGTGTCTGCAAATGGCGGATCAACAGTATCAGTTTTTGCCAAAGACATTCTTGAGGTTGAAGCCAGCGGAAATAGTGTTGTGACATACAGCGGAACACCAAAGATTACCAGAGAAGATATTACAGGAAGATCTGTGCTGGAAGTGAATAATTATTAACCTAAAGGTCATATCAAAATGATTTTGCTTTTATAAATTCTTTTTCTACAAATTTCTAATATATTTGCAAAAAAACAACAATGAAAAAGAAAGCAATTATATTTATATTTGCCTTGTACGTTTTGCAAATGAACATGGCTTTTTCTCAAATTTCTGCAGGCCCCCTGGTTGGATCGAATCTTAGTCGTATGGATGATTTTTCGGTTGAAAAGCAAGTGTGGCGTCCCGCTTTGTATGCAGGGCTTTATGGTTCATATGAAATCAATGATTGGTTTTCGGTTGGAATCGAAGCTGCATGGTCAGAGAAGAGCATCACGTATTATAATTCAACATCCTATTCTGCATTTGAGAAATTGCAGTCAGGGTTGAGTGTTATTTATCCTGAGTTACCTGATATCAGTGATTTGTTTGAACTCATAACAGGTTCAACAGGCATGACTATCAACGATTCAGCCTACGATTTTAATGATGGTATTGTAACTTTTCAGTACGTTGAGGTGCCTTTGCTTGGTCAGTTTTCCTACGGAAAATTTTGTATTGAACTTGGTGGATATGGTGCATTGCTTGTTGGTGCAAAAACAGAGAATACTTTTTCTCAGGATGTTCCTTTGTTTGAAACGTTTCCGCCATCAAATTTTGAATTTGTTCCATTTCTTCCCACATTTATCAGGGGAGCGTTTCCTGCAATGAGCAATCCAATTCAGTCAACAAGTGTATCAACTTCAGGTTTTGCAGAGTTTGATTATGGACTAACAGGAGGCATTACATATCGACCTGATGAATATCTGACATTAAGTTTAAGATATTCTCATGGTCTGGCTGAAAAATTGAGCCCTGATTTACCTTCTTCCAGAACGCACTCGGTGTTGCGCTTTTCAATTTCATATAATATCTTTGGAAAAGTAATTCAAAAACCCAGCTTTGATTAATCAGCAGGTATCAGGTTAATATGTTCAATAAGATTTTGTCTCAGTTGCATCAGTTCCTGCGCTTCTTTTTTGTGACGACGAACAAAAATATTGGCTTTCCACCTAGTCATTGCCCATTTCCAAAATCTTAGATACTGGTAGGCCCCAATTCCCAGTAAAAGCATGACTGGCAATGCTGCAAAACCCATCCACCATGCAGGAAGCAATATACCTGCAATAATTGACTGAAGTATATACATAATAGGAGCTACAAACAGAGCTGTGGCTGCAAAGTAGACTGAACTACGAAATTGTGTGTCTTCAATTTTTTTGTTGACGTAGCGATATATGAGCAGAAGAGGCAAATAATTGAGAAGTCTTCCGGCCACATATAGAGGTAAACCTGCAATGAGCAGAATAAGTATCATAGTCGAAGTAAAAAACGATATACCTCCTTTGAATAAAACAGGTTCACTGATTTTATGGTCTTCAAGCTTTTGATAATATAATTCAGCTGTTGAAAAAATATGATTTGCCTGTTCAGGTTTATTTTTCACAAGCATATTGATGCGTCTGATAAAATCATGTGCTGCTGCAAAACTATCACGCAATCTGGCTCTTTCTCCAAGTTTATCATAAATTACACTTTTACGCATATTCTGAATGAGCGTATATGATTCTTCACTTTCAACATGAATCACAATTTGTTTCAGAGCAGTTTCAAATTCTTCATTGAATTTCACAAGAGCCAAAGAAGGGTTAGATTCATACAGTTCTTTCAGGTGTGTAAAAGTCAATGGTTTTCCCATATGCACACGAACCTCAGTTCTGGGTTTGATATAATCCATATAGGAGATACTGATGGGAATGACATTGACACCAAGCTTAAAATCATGAAGTTGTTCGGCCTGAAAGACCATTCGTGCCATCCCTTTTTTTAGGGGAATGAGTTGTTCTTTGTCGTTATGTGTGCCTTCAGGAAAAATTCCAATCGTGTTTTTCCGGGATAAAATGCCGGTTGCGATGTCAAAGGACTGGGAGTTTTGGCTGAGTGATTTTATTCCGTCACGAATTCTGAACAGGGGAGCAATGCGCAGAAAATGCAGTCCTTTTTTTACCCAGTTTTTTTTAAACATGTCTGCACGAGCAAAAAAAACAGGTTGCCTTGGGGTGGAGCAAAGGATAATGAGCGCATCAATGAGAGCATTCTGGTGATTGGCAGCAAAAATGACAGGTGTGTTTTTCGGCAGAGGTTCATCAAATGTCACAGAGAATCTTCGATAAAAGACTTTTGTCAAAGTAAAACACACATATTTTTTTAGCAGGTTGTATCGCCAATTGGGACGATCAATATATTGAGGCTTCTTACCCATTTGTCAGTTGTGTTTGTTGGTTTTTTTTACTCCAGAAAAAAGCAATGCCCATTCCTGCGATAATATGCCATATGCCCCACCATGCAGCAATGAATGCCATTCCTCCAAGTTCTAGCTCTGTGGGGAAAATTTTTGGATTGAATATAAGAGCAAGTGCAAGTCCCGAATTTTGTATTCCTGTTTCAATTGATATGGTTCTGCAGTCGCGGGCTTTGTTTTTTAAAAGTTTTGAAAAGAAAAATCCTGTAAGTAGTGACAACCCGTTATGTACAAGAACGATAATAAAAATCAGATGAATATATTGTATAAAATAGTTGAAATTGCCTGCCAGGGCACCGGCAACAAATCCAGCAAATGCAATGATTGAAATCCACTTAACAGGTTTTATGATTTTTTGAGTGAGTGTGGGAAATTTGATAGAAAAGAGCAAGCCCAGTACAAGCGGAATTCCAAGCAGGATAAATACAGTTTGAAACATTTGAATCGGGTCAATCTCAATGGGTCGGAGCAAAGGCGAAGTACTGGCATACAGACCTCCCCAGAATGCAAAGTTAAAAGGGGTGATGATTATAGCAGAAAGTGTTGTCACGGCTGTCATGCTCACAGATAATTCAACATTTCCTTTGGCCAGAGAAGATATGAAATTTGAAATATTTCCTCCCGGACATGAAGCAACCAGTAGCATTCCCAGGGCAACACTTTGTGTTGGTTTAAGCAAAAGAATCAGTAAAAAAGTGGCAAGTGGAAGCAAAATAATCTGAGAAATAATTCCGGTAATCAGTGGCCGGGGGTTTTTTATGAGTTCGCGAAACCCCGAAAATTTCATATCCAAAGCAACACCAAACATAATAAATGCTATGGTGATGTTCATGATGAACAAACTTTGCGGGCTGAAATTCAGCCTGATGTGATCCAGAACTTCAAGTGACTGGGATAACATATGTGAAATTTGTGCAAAAGTACATATTATTCATATAATTTAATTTATCACGGTCAAAAGTAGTGAGGTTGCCCAACATTGACACAGATGTCAAAACTCAACTTTGTTTGAGTGTGGAATGGATAATCATCAATGATTCTTTTATAGTTTGATAATCTTCTTCATGATTGTTTGATTATTGTCAATGTATCTGACCAGATATATTCCTTTTTCAAAAGATGAAATATCAATAATTGATGTGTTTTCAGCTGTTTCTGTTTTTACTATTTCAGCGCCACACATATTTAAAAGTGTAATTGTTTTATTTCCAGCAAGATGAGTGTGTGAATCAATATACAGCAAGTCGTTTGCAGGATTGGGGTAAATATAAATTTTCGGATATAAATAATGTTGCAAATAGCCTGTTGCCTCAGGGGTGCCTTCAAAAATCAGCGGAATTCTGTTTGTTTGGAAAAAATAGGTACTGTCAGGATTCAATGGTATCTGAGTCCAAAGTGAATCGCCCATTATGGTTGGAAAAATATGTTGTTTTGATAATCCTTTGAGAAAAATTCCGGCTGTATCTTTAAGATTCCAGATTATCGTAAAATCAGCTGATGGTGTTTGAATAGAGTAGGCTGTAATATCAGGGTTGTTCCAATAATCACCATCAGGAATGGGTGATGCATTAATGAAGTCAGAGAAAAAACCTGCCATTCCCTTATATGTCCAGTATGATGGTTTCTTTTCGTAATCAATTGAAAGTAAATCCAAATCACCAAAAGCCTGACCCCATGGGTCGTATTCAGGTACCACATGCCAGGCCAGCCGGCTAAAACCACTTCCAATTCCTCCTGTGTAATATCTCACCACATAGGCAGCATTTTCTTCCACCAGTTCGGGCGACAGAAAGCCAGTACCGTTTTCAGGATTGAAAACCTCAGCAAAATGCCTGTAAGGTCCTCCGCCTTCAAGTGCCCATAAGGGTTTTGTTGCCAGTGGATCAAATAACTCTCTCAAGCCTTTTGCCCGTGCCGGAAAATGCTCCGCAAATCCATAGCAATGAATATCCAGAACATCATAGTCCGCATTTTCAAATATATAGAGCCAGTTTGCCAGAGCTTTCTGATACATCAGAGAAGTATCCAGATGATAATGTGTTATATGAAAATTCTGATTAAATGGAAATGAATCAGCCTCGATATAGTTCAGATAAAACAGATGCCGGTCAACAGAGCCCCAGCCTGCCATTTTTACAATTGCATTAGAATCAGCCTGTTTTATGGTTCTGTAACTCATGTTCAGATAATTCACATAATCCTGTGGGAATGTGTCAGGTCCATTCTCACACCAAACTCTTGTCATCTCTACTTCAAGCTGATAAATTCTGAAAGGGTACACCAGATTTGCATAATCATCAATCCCGTCCATGTTATATCTTTCAACAAAAGCAGTCAAAAAACTCTTCCATGCATTTGTGTCAGCCGGAAACCATGATGTTTCTGCTGAAGGAAGATTGGGGTCGTGAATTCTCTCCCATAATTCTTTTTCGCAGGGCATCCATCCGATTGTGTCAGCATAAACTGAAGTGTCAGGTATCATGGATGTGCATTTGAAAATAATAATGGGTTCAATGCCGGAGTTTCCATGAATATTGGCAATGATGTCTGAGGCCGCAAAATTGTAAGTGCCTGCCGAATCAAAAAACAACCAGTTTACATGATAACGAAATGATCCAAACCCCAATTCTGCATGTTCAGGAAGAGCACCGTTTATGCAAAATGGATTAGTGTTGTTTTGAGACTTTGCTATATGAACAAGCAAAAACAAAATTAATAACGCAGTGATGAAGTTCCGCATAATGCTGAAATTTGTAGAACAAAGATAATGGTTTTTTGCTAGCAATAATAAGTGTTAATCTTTTAAGCACCTTACAGAAAAACCAACTTTTTTATCATTAAATCTCAACAGTGCTGATGTGTACACATACCAAATTGACAAGTGATATGCAGAATTGGGGTTTGTATATTCATTAGATGACCAAAAAAGGCCACCATGGGTACAGCAAATGAATTCACCCTTATGATTTCTGTGTCCCCCGGGCAGGGCAGAAAACCCTGATTCATTGGTGGCTCCTTCATTTGGAGCTTCCCAGTACAAAGTCCCTGCAACTTTCATCTTTCCTCCGGCAATACTGTCTCCTCCAAGATAATTTGTTAATGTAAGCCAATCATCATTAGTTGGAACATGCCAGCCAGTTGGACACAGCTTTTCACTACTAACAGTATGCCAATTATACAAACATCCATACCTAGAACCATACTTGCGTTCCTCATTGTTGAACCATGTATAAGCAGGTTCATCAGTTTGCGACCACTCCGTCTCGTTCGCGATGAATGGAATAGCTGTTCCGTCATTAAGTTTTGTGACTCTGAGGTTTTCTTTCATCCATATTTGAGTCCCAATTTGTACTATGCGATAAATATTTCCGTCTATGTCAGATACTTTTGGTTGTATATAGGGCATGTCCTGAATTTCAGAGTGTTCTTTTTTACAGGCGATGTTCAGCAACAAAAACGCACTCAGCAATAATTTGAATATGGATTCCGGTGTTGGTATTTTCTTTTTAATCATGTTATTAATAAATGAAGAACTCTACAATAACATCAATTTCATTTGAATTATTGTAAATTTTTTTTTTGTTTGTTGTGATTTCCCCTTTTGATAATAAAATTTGAGTTCCTATTCAGGGGTCATGGGGTAAAACTCGCTGAAATTCAGTACACTTCAATGTAAGGGCAATTATAATTTTCGGAAAAAATTGGTTTTGATGCAGCCTCATTGAGTTCTTTCCTTGATATTTATCATTTTTTGAGTAGTTCTAAAAATTAAATTCTCAAAACAAGCAACATATGGGAGGGTTTTTTTACTACAAATATTACATATTCATCGAATCAATCTCCTGCAATAATTTGGTTTTTCTTTTTCCCGTAATCTTCAGTTCATCCAGAAGTTGCAGGTTTTGCTTCAATTGAAAACAACTTACAATACCCTTTTCAAGAAAATACAGGGTTTCTTTTTTCGTCAGATGATGCAGTATTGTAATGGGAAAAAGATGTGTCTTTTCAATCAAATCCTTCAATGCTTTGCCCTCAGGATAATCCCACGACATAAGTTTGATGCCTGCACATTTTGCATATTCAATTGAATCTTCAGAAAAACGGGTATTGGTAATGACATATGCTGTGAAATGCAAGTGCTTATATTCACTCATGGTTTTTCGCCTGAAAACGATGTCCTCAACTCTTGATGCAACATACAAAGGAACCTGGATGCCAACGTGTTTTCCCTGATTTTGAGAATACTTACATTCAATGATTTTTTGCTCATTTGAATTTGTTGCAATGACATCCACCTCATGATGAATGCAGCGCCCATCAATAATTTTTCCAACTTCTGTATCAAAACCCAATCGTTTAAAAATCTCACCAACAAGATGTTCAAACGGATATCCTGTTTCTCCAAGTTCAAGCAACGACTGCTTTAGCTTATATCTTAATGCATTGGACTGGTTAATTTCACGCATCAGCTTATATGCATAGGAGTAGATTTGCTTTGTGGTTGCCCCCTCACTGAGCCAGTTCATTATTTTTTCAGCAATAATACTGATAGTGCTTTTGTCTGCGCCGGCTCTGGTCAGAGAATGTTTGAGTTTGGATATATCAAATAACTCAGTTTCTCCGCTTGCTTTTCGAATATGGATGTCTTTTGATTTGTTCATCTCGGTGTGATTTTTACTTTTTTCAGTGTCAGCAAATTCATAGGGTTGGAACTGATGCCGCTGACTTCTTTTCTGATAAATCTAACCACATTGTCATAATACAATATCACAACAGGTGCATGTGAAGTAGCAATGCTGTCCAATTGCCTGTACATAGAAAATCTCAGCGAATCGTTTGTTGTTTTAATTGCCTGTTCAAACAAATTGTCAAATTCAGAGTTTGAAAATCGAGTATAGTTTGGTCCTTCGGGAGCAAAGTTTTTTGAGTAAAACAATGACAGATAGTTTTCCGCATCAGGATAATCGGCAATCCAGCTTGCTCTAAAAAAGCCCGCATCTCCTTTGGCATTCATTTCGCGTAATGTGGCAGGTGGAGTCACGTCGATTTTTATGACAATACCAACTTTGGCAGCTTCGTGCTGAATATACTGACACAGATCCAGATAATTAGCTGTGGTTGTAAGTGTAATTGGGTCTAATCCTTTTCCACCCGGATAGCCAGCTTCAGCGAGCAGAGTCGATGCTTTACCTGGGTTGTAATTGTAGCCATATTCTGCGTTTTCATCAAATCCCGGCATATAAGGAGGCACAAATCCGAAGGTGCCCGCAAGAGCCATATTGTTTCGCATATAACGAATCATCTTTTCCCTGTCAAAGCAATAATTAATGGCTTGTCTTACTCTCACATCTGCAAGTGCAGGATTTTCAAATCCACGTTTGGTTTCATCAAGCTGAAAACCCAGATACTCAGTGTTCAGAAATGGTTCGGTTTGGATATAAATTTCATCAGAATATTTTTCTTTCAGTCTCCCGTCTTTTTCGAGCAAAGCATCCTTGTAGCTGGCATCTATACCTGAAATCATATGGATATTACCTTTCAGAAAATCAAGAAATGCCGTTTGTCTGTCCACAATAAAAGTGATATTCACAGCATCAAGATAGGGAAGGGGAGAACCTTGCTCATCAGTTTCAAAATAATGTGGGTTTTTCACCAGCACCAGCTTGACGTTTTCTTTCCAGTATTGAAACTGAAACGGACCAGTGCCAACAGGATTTTTTCTGAAATCCTGTCCGTAAAGTTCAGTGGCTTCATGGGGAACAACAGAACAATATTGCATGGCAAGGAGTCCCAGAAATGGAGGAAATATATCATTGAGTTCAATGACAAAAGTTGTATCATTGGGAGCTGAAAAAGCCGGCATATTGTTTTTATCACGTTTCACATTCTGAAAAATCCATGTGCCTGGAGAAGCTGTTGCAGGATTAAGAATTCTGCTGAAGGAATATACAAAATCCTGAGCTGTTACTTTACGTTTGTTACCAATCGATTCGTCCTCATGAAAGTAAACATCATCGCGTAAATAAAAAGTATAAACAGTTCCGTCTTCTGAAATTGTCCATGAATGGGCAATGCAGGGTTTCACATTGAGTTGGTCGTCAAGTTGCACAAGCCCGTTGAATATCTGGTTCACAGCCCATATATTTGCCATACTTCGCGCATATGCAGGATCCAGTGAAGTAATATTGGCAGGTTCGTTATAGCAGAAAATCATTGCGCCAGTGGTGTCATATTTTCCTCGATTGCATGAAATCACAATCAGCAATATGACGATACAAGCGGTTAATGAGGTTGCTGACAGTTTTTTCATGGTTTCAGATTTCAATGGTTAACCCGTCATATGCAGGATGAATATTTTCCGGCATTTGTTTGATTATTTCCTCGTGTGTACCTGCCAAATGGCTGATGTGTGTCAGAAATGCTTTTTTTGGTTTCAGGTTTTCAATAACACTCAGGGCTTCCTCAATTGAAAAGTGAGAATGGTGTGGTTTGTGTCTCAAAGCATTGAGAACGAGTACGTCAAGATCCATCAGCAGGTTCATTGAAGATTCGGGGATATGGCTGGCATCAGTGATATAGGCCAGTTTTTCTGTTCGGAATCCCAAAATAGGAATTTTGCCGTGTAGAACAGGGATGGTCAAAATTTTAATATGCCCGATTTCAATATGTTGATTAGCAATTTCCACAAGTTTGATATCAGGCACACCAGGATATTTATCTTTTCCAAAAGCATAATCATAATAACGGCTCACCTGTAACAGGCACTCTTTGTTCCCATACACAGGCATAGACATTTTTTGTGCAAAATTAAATGCACGCACATCATCCAGTCCGGCAACATGGTCATGGTGAGCATGTGTGAGAAGCACTGCGTCGAGTTTTTCAATATTATTGGTCAGCATTTGGGTGCGGAAATCGGGACCGGCATCAATGACAATGTTTTCAAATTTAGTTTGTAATATTGCAGAAGTTCTCAGTCTTTTATCTTTTGAATCATCAGAACGACAAACATTACACTTGCATGTAATAACAGGAATACCCTGAGAAGTTCCAGTTCCAAGGAAGGTAAGTTTCATTTTACAAAGATAGAAAAAACCCGGGCATGATTTATTGGGAACAAAAAAAAACCCGAACCAATGTTCGGGTGAGAATATATGTGGATTTGAAGCAAATGGTCTATATGAGTCCGAAGTAAAATAATGTTGCAATTGTTGAAACGATGATGATTGTGTATGCTGCCCAGTAAAAAAATTCTTTGTGTAACATGACGACCTCCGCTTTTAGATTGTTTGACATTTTATACTCTAATTTCAAGTATTGTGCCAAACTCATACGCAGAGATGTAAGTAGCAGAAAACAAATGTGTTATGATTCATGAGTGTGTGTTGTGTTGGGGAAGGTATAGTTTGGGGTTGATACAGAAATTGAGAATGAATTCTGATTCATGGTTTAAAAATAGTGAAAAATTTTAATACATTAGAAAAAAAAATATCAGGCTGAAAGCCTGAATTTATTAAGCCAGATTAGTCATTAGGAGCATAGCGAACTAATGACTTAGCTGGATTAATCCTCGAATTTGTTTAGATTTGACCGACTTATTAATTAATTTCTATAAAAACAAATTCGGGAGTTCAGCCTGAGGTGGAGCGAAGTCATGTTTTACATGACAAGCTCTACCTCAGG
>CAZGIW010000052.1:0-23313 GCA_964526285.1 uncultured Bacteroidales bacterium
GGTTTGACGAGGGGGCGGGAGTAGCAATTTCGCTGCTCCTCGCTCTACTCTACTGTATTTGTGGCTTATAAAAATAATGCTGAGCAGTTACAAATGGGGAAAATTCAATATTTTTGCAAAAAAATATAAGTAATGTTTGAAAGCTTACAGGAAAGATTTGACAGGGCATTTAAGATTCTGAAAGGACATGGTCGAATTACAGAGATTAATGTGGCCGACACAATGAAAGAAATTCGCAGAGCGTTGATTGACGCTGACGTGAATTACAAAATTGCCAAGGATTTTACAGACACTATAAAGCAGAAAGCTTTGGGAGCCAATGTGTTGACTGCTGTGTCGCCCGGACAGTTGATGGTAAAAATTACCCGCGATGAGCTTGCTTTGCTCATGGGCAATACAAGTAGTGAAATCAATCTGAAAGGAAGTCCATCTGTGATTCTTCTTTCAGGTTTGCAGGGATCTGGTAAAACAACTTTTGCTGCAAAACTTGCCAACTGGCTCAAATCAAAAAAAGGACGCCAGCCACTGCTTGTTGCTTGTGATATTTATCGTCCTGCTGCCATTGAGCAGATTAAGGTGCTTGGTGAATCAATCGGAGTGGAAGTATATTCAGAGGATAATGAAAAAAATCCTGTAAAAATTGCAAAAAACGGGATTGCCCATGCAAAAAACTGGGGACACAATGTTGTGATTATTGATACTGCCGGACGACTTGCTGTTGATGAAGAAATGATGAATGAAATTGATGCAATTCACAAAACCGTGAATCCTCATGAAACATTGTTTGTGGTTGATTCAATGACAGGACAGGATGCTGTAAATACTGCAAAAGCGTTTAATGACAGACTGAATTTTGATGGTGTTGTGCTCACTAAGCTCGATGGTGATACCAGAGGTGGTGCTGCACTTTCAATTAAGACTGTAGTTCAGAAACCAATAAAATTTGTTGGAATTGGAGAGAAAATGGATGCCATTGATGTGTTTCATCCCGATCGTATGGCTGACAGAATTCTTGGAATGGGTGATATTATTTCTCTTGTTGAAAAAGCTCAGGAACAATTTGACGAAGAAGAAGCAAAAAAACTGCAAAGAAAAATAGCCAAGAATCAATTCACCTTCAATGATTTTCTCAGTCAGTTGCAGCAAATCAAAAAAATGGGAAACATCAAAGATCTAATGGGAATGGTGCCCGGCATGGGAAAGGCGATGAAAGATGTGGATATTGACGATGATGCATTTAAGAACATTGAAGCAATAATAAAATCAATGACTCCAAATGAGCGTGAAGACCCGAATCTGATGAACGGAACCAGAAGAAAACGTATTGCTGACGGAAGCGGAACAACCATTCAGGAGGTAAATCAACTGTTGAAACAATTTGAAGAAATGCGCAAGATGATGAAAATGTTCAGTGGAGGCGGTGGTAAAAATGCAATGAGAATGATGAGAAATATGCCAAAAAGATAATCTGAAAATTCAAAGAAGAAACATGAAGCTTATTGACGGAAAACAAGTGGCTCAGAGCATAAAAGATGAGCTAAAAAAGCAAGTGGCAGAAATGATTGACAACGATATTGATCCTCATTTGGCCGCAATATTGATTGGTGATGACGGGGCAAGTCAGACCTATGTGACTGCCAAGCAAAAAGCCTGTGAAGAGGTGGGAATTATTTCAACACTTTACAAATTTGATTCTGATATTTCTGAAGAACAATTATTGAACACAATAAAGTTTCTGAATAATGACCCTGAAGTTCATGGGATGATTGTTCAATTGCCACTTCCTGACCATATTTCAGTTGAAAAAGTGATGTCCGCAATCTCTCCCCAAAAAGATGTGGACGGTTTTCATGCTGAGAATGTTGGACGTATGGCTTTGGGGTTGCCGGCATATCTGCCAGCAACTCCAAACGGAGTAATAGAACTACTGAAGTATTATGAAGTTGAAACAGAAGGAAAACACTGTGTTGTGATGGGCAGAAGTCATATTGTGGGTTTGCCCGTGAGTATCATGATGGGCCAAAAAAAATATCCCGGCAATGCAACAGTAACACTTTGTCATAGCAAAACTCCTGATTTGAAGGCTGTTGCTTCCGGTGCGGATATTCTCATTGTTGCCATAGGTCAACCTGAATTTGTGAAAGCTGACATGGTGAAAGAAGGTGCTGTTGTTATTGATGTTGGAATTCACCGGATTCCTGATGATTCAAAAAAATCAGGATTCAGACTTGTTGGTGATGTGGCTTTTGACGAAGTATCCAGGAAATGTTCAATGATTTCTCCCGTACCTGGAGGTGTTGGTCCAATGACAATTGTATCTTTACTCATGAATACCGTCAAAGCTGCAAAAGGAGAAGTTTTTTAAATGGTTATGTTTTTTATTAAAGATTTCTTAACCTGTATTTGTGTAAAACTCAATTGTTTTTTGTAACTTTGTAAGTTCAAATTTTAAATTATAATTTATGAAAAGAATAATTCTACTTTTAAGTCTTCTAGTTGCTGTTTCATTACAGGCACAGGTTGTTTTTCAAAGTGATTTTGAAAGCTGGACAGGCGGTGTGCCTGATGGCTGGAATGGTGCACAAACAAACATTGGAGCAGGAAATTTTGTTGAATACACAACTTCTGCTCAATCAGGTACTTCAGCTTGTCAGCTGATTAATACAACAACAAGCCACAAGCGTTTTACCACAACAGGTTTGCCCATTGTTACCGGAGAAAGTTATGATGTGATTTTCTGGGTACGCGGACAGGGTGAAATCAGAACAGGCTTGTTCAATGGAGTGGATGCAGGACAAAATGTGTATGGTTCTTATATTAATGTGAACTCAACAACCTGGACAATGTATACCCAAACACTTTCAAGCAACGCTACAAACAGTGACGGTGAGTTTATATTTTCCCTCAGAAGCACAGTTGTTGGAAATGACCACCTCCAGGTTGATAATGTTACTATTCAGGTCTCAACCGCCGTTTTTGATACTATCCCAATTTATGATATTCAATACACCACCGATCCATCAGGAGATTCTCCTTATTTAGATGATGTTCTGTATACATATGGAGTTGTAACAGCTGCAGGAAGTTCAGGCTTTTTTATTCAGGATGGTACCGGACCATGGAGTGGTTTGTATATTTTTAATAACACATACACAGCTAATGTTGGTGACTCAGTGATTGTAAAAGGAAAAATTACAGAATATTATGAAATGACAGAAATGGTGCAGGTTTCATATTTTGAGAAACTCTCAGATGCAACAGTTCCTGCTGCCGAAGTAATTTCTACTGCTGATGCAAACACCGAGCAATGGGAAAGCGTATTTGTGAAGGTAATGAATGCCGAATGTACAAATACCAATGCTGGTTTTGGAATGTGGGTTGTTAATGACGGAAGTGGCACTGTGTTAATTGATAAGTTGTTTTATGAACATACACCCACACTAGGTACACATTACAATGTAACTGGTCCTGTTATGTATTCATATGATGAATTCAGAATTGAACCCAGAGATGTGAATGATGTTGAAATATATACATCAACAGAAGAGAATGAGATGTATCAAATTTCAATTTCTCCTAATCCGGCTACAGATGTGGTAAGAATTACCCTTCCTGAGAATTGTGATATAAACATAACAAACCTGCTGGGACAGACAGTATATACGACTTATAGTAATTCTGAAAGCTCAGTTCAGCTGAATGTTTCTTCATGGGAAAACGGCATTTATATTGTGAATGTAACAGGTGAATCCGGAGTGAAATCAGCATATAAGCTTTTGAAAAACTAATTTTAAAAAAAAGGCATCTGTCACTTATTTGCAGATTCTTTTTTATTGTAAAAGCCACGAATTAATGGAGACTTTCCAGAAGTTTGTGGCTTTTTAAATAAGTGTGCAACAGTACTGATAGTGAGGTTTTGTAGCCGCTCAGTCCCATTTTATTTGTTTTATTTTGGACTTTTCTTGTTCTTTTCCACATTCTCATTGAGATTATCCGGGGTCAAATTTTCCTGTCTGTGCCTGACAGCAATGGGTAGGGCAAATTTTGGTAAAAACCGGATTAGGATGTGTACAAGCATATAGAAATACTTGTAAATTTCCACAACCACGTATGCAACAATCAAAAAGCCGATTGCAGAAACCAGATAAAATAGAGAAATTTTAAATATATCCGGAAAATCGGCAAAATTTGAGTATGCATAAACAGATGTTCCGATATTACTGGTTTGCATAAATTCTGCAAAAAAACCTGTCAAAGAAAAATCGTGAATAAAAACAAGTATGGGAAACAAAGCAAACGAAATAATCCCAAGAAATCCCATTGAAATCATTGATGTCATTTCTCCAAGGGGATTATAGATAGGACTAATTGTTAATGCCCCTAAAAGCTGACAAACAAATGATGCAGCATAGAGAACAGCAAGAGTTTCTCCCATAATAATAATAACAGCAGGAAGAAAGCTGCCAAATGTATAATCAAGAAGACTTTTAAATTCTTTTTGAAACAATTTTCTTGATCGATTGTTAAATATTGCAAAAACAAAAACAAGAGCGGCTGCTGAAATAATGAGACTTACAAGAGAAAGTAAAGAACCTGTGATTTTTAATATTACTGCTACATCAGTAATCATTTTATAAAATCCTGTTTCTCCAAATAGTGCAAAAAACAGCAAAAATGCACCATAAATTACAAGTCCGTATGCCATTACCTGCAATAATGTGAAAAATATTTTTTTAAACACTCTGCCATTGTCAAGTTCATCCATTGGTTTACATGCATATTCCTGATAAAGTTTGTCTCCTTTTTCAAACTCAACATATGAAAGTTGTTCGGGATTGGTTCGTTTAAAATTAATGTTTTTCATTGGTGCTTATTTTTGGTGAATAATTTCCAAAAGTAAAAAAAATGTTGCTTACAGAATATATAAAGAATAATATGATTGTTTGTAATAACCTGAAATTATTCTTCTGAGAACTCCACAAGTTTTTTGCGATAAAAATTAAACACATTTGACCTTGATACAAAACCTGCATACTCGCCGTTGTGCAAAACAGGCAAATTCCACATGCCTGAAGTGTTGAATTTTTCCATCACTTTTTCCATGTTGTCAGTGAGATTAACAAACGCGCCGGGTATTACCATTAAATCGCTCACAAGTTTTTCATTGTAAAGCTCCTTGTTGAACATAATATTACGTACGTCGTCAAGTGTAATGATGCCGATGAGTGAATTGTTTTCGTCAACAACAGGAAACAGGTTTCTTTTTGATTTTGAAATGGCTTTCACCAAATCGCCTAATGATTGTTCGGGGTGTAGCTGTTGAAAATTTGTCTCCACAACTTCTTTTGTGTTCAGCAGAGTGAGAACGGCTTTGTCTTTATCGTGAGTAATGAGTTCTCCTTTTTGAGCAAGTTTTTTTGTATAAATTGAATGAGGTCTGAACACATTCACTGTAATATAAGAAATTGAAGCGGTGAGAATGAGCGGGATAAACAGGGCGTAGCCTCCTGTAATTTCAGCAATTAGAAATATTGCAGAAAGCGGTGCATGCACAACCCCTGCGATAATACCAGCCATACCCACAAGTGTGAAATTGCTTTCGCTAATATTGGCAGTTGATATTTGATTTATCAGTTTCGCAAAGAAAGCACCTGCGATACCGCCCATAAACAGAGAAGGAGCAAAAACTCCACCAACCCCGCCGCTGCCGGTTGTAAGAGAAGTGGCAAATGCTTTAAAAACAAGGATTAAAAACAAATAACCCAGAAAAATCCATACATCATCTTTATAATCGTAAAAAAAACTGTTATTTGTTAGCTGGCTAATTTCGCCTGAAAGTATGAGTTTCATGAATATATAACCCTCTCCGAATAAAGGGGGAAACATAAAAATCAGAATACCAAGAATTAAACTCCCGGTAAGTAATCTTTTCAGTTGCGATTTAATTTTTTCAAGCTTTTCTTCTACTTTTTCATTGATGTAAAGAAAATAAAGTGAAACCAGTCCGCAAAACACTCCCAAAAGGGCATACCAATGGATATTGTGTAAATTGAAGGGATCTGAAATTGTAAAATAAAACTCAATTTTTTTGCCAAGCAGAAATGTAGAAACAATAGCTCCTGTAACTGAACTGATGACGATAGGAATCACTGCAAAGGCTGTCATGTCAATCATCAACACTTCAATGGCAAAAATAATTCCTGCAATGGGTGCTTTGAAAATGGCGGCCATCGCTCCCGATACACCTGCTCCAATCAGCAAAACCCGTAATCTGTAATTCTGTTTGAAAAGCATGGCAATGTTGGAACCGATTGCAGCACCTGTGTATAAAATTGGAGCTTCCATCCCGGCAGAACCACCAAAACCTACAGTGAGAGAACATCCTGCCATGGAGGAATACATATTATGCCTTTTAATTCTTCCGTTTTTTCGTGAAATAGCCTGCAGAATCTTTGACACGCCGTGCCCAATGTCTTCTTTTATAAATGCATTCACAAAAAGCCAGGTGAGCATAATGCCCAAAGCAGGCAATAGCAGATATAGATAGTTCTGCTCTTCAACATTGCTGAGACTGAGAACAAACAACTCCACATAGTGAACGGCATTTTTAAGAATAACAGCTGCAAGTCCGGATAAAACACCAATAATAATACTGAGAAAAATAATAACATTCTTTTGCCTTCTGGCAAAACCAGTTGAAAAATCCAGTATTATTTTTACAATGTTTTTCATAAGCGGCAAAAGTAAAGTAAAAGTAGGAATTAACAAATTCAATTTCATTTTTTTGTGCAATCCAGGAAATAAAATCAGGCTTTAAATGATTGATTATTATATTTATTATATGTTTTTTTTGTAATTTTGTAAAAAATTTTAAACGTGAATATCTCTGTCGCAAAACATGTGTTATCAAACGGATTGAAAATGCTCTTTCATCAGGATAAAAGTTCTCCATTGGCTGCTGTAAACATACTTTATGATGTTGGAGCACGCGATGAAGACCCCCGACGCACAGGTTTTGCCCATTTGTTTGAACATTTAATGTTTGGAGGTACAAAAAAAATTCCTGCCTTTGATACACCTCTCCAGGAAGCAGGTGGAGACAATAATGCTTTTACAAACAATGATATTACAAACTATTATATAACAATTCCCAAAGACAATATTGAAACAGCTTTATGGCTGGAATCAGATCGTATGAATGAGCTTGGCTTTTCTGAAAAATCTCTGGATGTTCAGCGCAAAGTTGTTATCGAAGAATTTAATCAGAGATACCTTAATCAACCATACGGTGATATTTCTCTTCTATTCAGACCTCTTTGCTACAAGGTTCATCCATATCAATGGTCAACTATCGGAAAAGAGATTTCTCATATCTCTGAAGCAAGAATTGAAGAAGTGAAAGATTTTTTTGGCACGCATTACAATCCGCAAAATGCAATTTTATCAGTGGTGGGTGATTTTGAAGAGGATGATATTGTTTCTTTGGTTGAAAAGTGGTTTGCCCCAATTCGGAAGCCACACAGCTATGTTCGTCAATTGCCTGTTGAGCCGGTTCAAACTGAAGCCCGAAGACTGGAAGTGGAAAGAGATGTGCCTCAGCATTGTATTCTGATTTCATTTCCTATGTGTAGCCGGCTGGATGATGAATATTATGTGTTTGACCTACTGTCAGATGTGTTGTCAAGAGGAAAAAGTTCACGACTGACACAGACCCTTGTGAAAGACAAAAAACTTTTTTCTGATATTGATGCCTATATTTCCGGAAGCATGGATGAAGGTCAGTTTATTTTTAGGGGTGATGTGTCGCATGGTGTCAGTGTTGACCAGGCAGAAAATGCAATATGGGAGGAAATTGAAAAACTAAAAAACACCTTGATTTCTAAAAACGAAATGGAAAGAATGATGAATCAAATTGAAACTGAACATGTTTTTCGGAATATTGGAATTTTGAACAAAGCAATGAATCTTGCTTTTTATGAATTAATGGGTGATGCCTCAATCCTGAATTGGGAGATTGAAAAATACAGAAAAGTAAATCCCAATCAACTTATATCAACTGCAAAATCCTGCTTTTTAACAGAAAAATCATCAACTTTGATTTATAAGTCAAAATATTGTTAAAACATATATTATTAAATAAACTTTTATATTAAACATATATCTAAGCTCACATGACCCTCATAAAACCAGAAGTTTTTACTGATTTTGATATCAAATTACAGGCTGTGCAAAAGCATGTGTTTGAGAATGGGAGTGTGCTATACAACTATTCATACGACTTATTGCCGGTGGCCAAAATTGAATTTGTGTTTCCTGCCGGAAAAAAATATCAAATGCATCCGCTTGTGGCACATTATGCCGGCAAAATGCTTTTTGAGGGGACGACTAAGAAAAATCATCAGCAAATCGTGTCTGAATTTGATTTACTTGGTGCATCTGTCAATTGTGCTGTTCAGGAAGATTTTGCATCACTCTATGCAGTGTGTTTGTCAAAACATGTGGATGAAATTTTAAAAATGATTCATCATGTACTCACAGATTCTGTGTTCCCTCAGCATCAACTTGATATTTTAACTCAAAATGACAAACAGGAATTTCTTGTTAATTCAGAAAAAGTGAGTTTCCTCAGCAAAAGACTGTTGTTTCAATCAGTATTTTCAAATAACCATCCTTACACACGTTTTGCTGTATCTGAGGATTATGATAATCTAGACCCCACTAATGTGAAAGAGTTTTATGATCATCATTATGGGTTTGAAAACTGTAAAATTTTCTGGACCGGAAAAATCAGCAAACATCATTTCAAAATGCTTGAAAACATGTTTGGAAAACAGGTGTCCGGAAAACCCGTTGTTGAGGTTTCTTTTGGTAAATTGGATGAAGCTGCTCAACCCGGAAGATATCATGTTGAAAAAAAGGATGCAAAACAATCGGCCATTTATATTGGAAAAGAAGTTTGCTCATTCAATCATCCGGATTATTACAAATTATCGGTAGCCAATACAATTCTTGGAGGGTATTTTGGATCAAGGCTCATGAAAAACATCAGAGAAGAGAAAGGTTATACCTATGGCATTGGTTCTCAGGTGATTTCATATATGGATGCTTCCCTGTTTATCATTGGATCACAGGTGAAAGCAGAGCACACAGAGGATGCTTTGAATGAAATAAATAAGGAAATTAAACGTTTACAAAACGAGCCTGTTGAAAAAGATGAACTTGAACTGGTTAAAAACTATTTAAAAGGAACACTGATGCAAAGTCTTGACGGGCCGTTTGCACAAACAAAATTTCATTCGCTGGCAATTCAGCAAGGGAGAGACCCTTATGAAATGCTGGATGAAATTTTGCTGATTCTGAATAATATAAATACAGAGACTATACTTGAACTATCAAATACATATTTAAAAACTGATGAACTTTTTTTTGCAATTGCAGGAAAGATTTAAATGAAAAACGTATGAAAAAATTATTCAATCTTATTTTTGCTTTAATAATTGTGCTGCCCTCTATGGCAACACACTATATGGGAGGAGAAATCACATGGCAATGTCTCCCCAATGGAAACTACAGGTTTATCATGAAGATATACAGGGAATGTTATACAACTGGAGGAGGTAGTGCCGCAACATTTGGTAATACTGAAACCATGTATACAACTGTTCCTGGTATTTCTTCTATTACAATGACAAGGGTATCTCTTATTGATATGAGCCCTCAGTGTAATCCAAATCCTGCTTTTACTCCAAAGATTTTTTGTCCGGGGATGGCAGGCGGAGCAGCCAATATGGGAGCTGTCCAAGAAAATATCTATACATCTGATGCAACATATCCAAATGGAGTTACTCTCAATGGGATTCCGCCTGCTCAGGGATGGGAATTCTATCACACAGGATGTTGCCGTAATCCACAGACAAATATATTTGGCGCAGGTAGTCTTTACTGGAGATTGAGAGCAAAAATGTATTCTTATAACGGACAGAATGCCAATCCATGTTATGATAACAGTCCTGTGTTTGCTGAGGTTCCAAGTGCTGTTATTTGTATTGGTTATTCATTTGCCTATAACCACAATGCTTATGATCCGGATTTGGATTCTCTTGCTTTTGAGTGGGCACAGCCTCTTGGCCAAAATGGAAATCCAATTGTTGCATATAATCCAGGCTATTCATACACAAGCCCTCTTCCCGGCCCTACACATAATCCTGCCAATTCCCCTGCAGTGATGGATCCAAATACTGGAGAAATGGAATTCACTTCATATACACAAGGTGCTTTTACTACGGTAATTAAAGTTTCCTCATATCGTTGTGGTCAGCTGATTGCAGAGAATTTTCGTGAAATTCAGGCCGTTTTGCTTTCGTGCGGAGCAAATAATCCACCCAATGTGGAAGCACCCTTTATTGATCCCGGTACAGGGCTTTATACTTTATACACAGATACTGTGATGGCAGGTGATATTGTGACATTTTCCATAACGGGGACAGACTTTGAACTCATGCCCGATGGGATTACCCCCCAGACACTGAAGATTGAAGCATCGGGGGGACAGTTTGGTGCAGGTTATACAAATCCCAATGCGGGTTGTTTGTACCCGCCATGTGCCACATTAAATCCGCCGCCGCCAGTAACCGCTCAGTTTGGGGTTATCACTA
This sequence comes from uncultured Bacteroidales bacterium, assembly GCA_964526285.1. Taxonomy (GTDB): domain Bacteria; phylum Bacteroidota; class Bacteroidia; order Bacteroidales; family DTU049; genus CAYMAZ01. Next base: position 10,656 of record CAZGIW010000052.1, read on the forward strand.
ATTTTACATGGCAAACCTCATGTGAGCATATTGCAACCGATATGGGTTGTGGAGTTATGACCAATACCTACACATTTCTTATCAAGGTAATGGACGATTTTTGTCCTGCACCTGCCATTAATTTTAACACAGTGACCATTGTTGTTCTTGCAACACCTCCCATTGATCATCCTGAGCCGAGATGTGTGCAAACCATGACCAACGGAGATGTACAGATTACATGGGTGCCACCCGATGATCCTGATACAACATTTAACAGTTATCACATATACTATTCTCCAACATTTGCAGGACCCTATACTGTTATTGACAGTATATTCAATTACAATCAAACCACATGGACTCATGCAGGTGCAAACGGGAATAACCAGCAAGGCTATTATTACATGAGAACGCGTTCAGGTTGTTTTGGAAAGTATTTTGCCACAGGAACTTCTGATACCATCAGTAATATTTTACTCAATGTTGCCAATCCGGGAACAGGCGTTGCTCAGCTTACATGGAATGCAGTGAAAGATCCCATTATTGCCACAAATTCTCCCTGGTATCTCATATACAGAGATCCGGGCACAGGTACATTTACACTCATTGATTCAACAATGAATCTGTATTATAATGATACAATCGTGTTTTGTAATGCAGATGTGAGATATCAGATATGGCAGTATGATTCATCCGGATGTTATTCAATGTCAAATATTGACGGCGATAACTTCTCTGATGTGACCCCTCCTGATATACCCTTCTTTGAATTTGTAACTGTTGATCACACAACACAGAATCCATATTTACAATGGTTGCCAAGTACTGCTCCTGATGTGGGAGGTTATATTGTGTACAGACTCAATGGTGGCGTGTGGTCCCCTATTGATACTGTTCTCACAACCTTTTATCAGGATATAAACGGAACCCCGTTTACAAATGTGGAGGCTTACAGGGTGGCCGCAGTTGATACGTGTTTGAACACAAGTCCCATGTCATACGAACACCGAACTATTTTACTCAATACTTCAAAAGATATCTGTGATGATGAAATTTATCTGTCATGGACTGAGTATATAAATCTTTCACAAAGTCTTGTTGCATACGAGATTTATTATAGTGAAAACGGTGGCCCATATCAATTATTGGGAACAACTGTTCCTTCGCAAAGAGAGTATTCTCATGTGGGATTGATTGACAGTACACAATATTGCTATTATGTGCGTGCTGTCAATGACGATGGCACCAGAACACCTGAGTCCAACTACAGGTGTGAATATGCTGTTAAACCATTCCAGCCACAGTTTGCATATATCAGATATGTTACTGTTGTTGATGACAATTTTGTTGAAGTTGCGATGTATACAGATACTACTGCAAAAGTTGAGGGTTATCGGCTTGAAAAAAGAGCAAATCAAACAGGCTCATTTGTTCAGATTGCAAACATTCCTTCTTCAGTGAATCCATTTTTGTACTATAATGATAATCAGGTGAATGTGGATGACAATGTGTACACTTATCGTTTCATTGTTCGTGACAGTTGTGGTGTTGATGCCATTACTTCAAATGAAGCAACAACCATTCTTCTTTCGGGAGAGCAAGGCAATGAGTTGTTTTCAAATGTGATTGACTGGACAGAATATGAAGGATGGGACACTGGTGTAGATTTTTATGAGATTTACAGAGGAACAGATAATCCCTATTTGTCTGATCTTGTTGCACAGGTGCCCCCTGGTGTTGGTTTCTATCTTGACGTTTTTCCTGATTATGTGGTTGGCAGTGAAGGAAAAATCAGTTATTATGTGGTTGGATATGAAACACCGGGTAATCCGTACAATTTTATAGAATCCAGTACTTCAAATATTATTTTCATCCCTCAGCCACCAAGGATTTATGTTCCAAATGCATTTACTCCGGATGGAAACAATCCAGTGTTTAAGCCAATTTTGATTTTTGTTGATCATCAAAATTATTACTTTGCCATTTACGATCGCTGGGGCAAGGAAATTTTCATGACCAATGACATTAATCAAGGCTGGGATGGAAGATCAGGCGGCTATAAAGTTGAACAAGGCGTTTATACCTGGGTTTTAAAAGCAAGATTTGCAACAGGTATTCTCTTTGAGAAAAGAGGCGTGGTGATGCTTGTTAGATAATTATGAATCATTAATGATTAAGTGGGGTATTAGCGTTATTGATGTCTGTATAAAATAGCAAATACCTAAGTTTTCTATTTTCTATCTACTATTTTCTATTTGCTGTTATATTATAAAAACAACTTTCCTAGTTTAACTCCATCAACTCCTTGGCGGTATGCCATGCATGTTCGCTAAAATTTTCACCGTCAAGCATTTGTGCAATTGCTTCAATTCTGCCTTTTTCGTCCAGATGTTCAATGACAGTATATGTGGCGTTTTGTGTTTCCTGTTTGCTTACCATCAGGTGTTTTTGTGCGCGTGCCGCAATTTGTGGAAGGTGTGTGATAACAATCAACTGGATGGCATTTCCCATTTCAGTGAAAATTGCGGCCATTTTTTTGGCAGTTTCGCCTGAAACTCCTGTGTCAATTTCGTCAAAAATCAAAGTTGGTAAATTTGATGAACGGGCTATCACTGATTTGAGGGAAAGCATAACCCTTGACATTTCTCCTCCCGATGCCACTTTGGATAATTCCTGTGGCTCTTCCCCCTTGTTGGCTGAAAAATAAAATGAAACCTGGTCAAATCCCTTAATATCAGGCTGTTCGTTGGTGATGTTTTGAACTTTAAACTGAGCATGTGGCATGGCCAGTGATGAAAGTATTTCTGTAATATTCTTTTCCAGTTTGGGGATTATTGAAGTTCTTTTTTCAGACAATTGTGCTGCAATGTATTTCAACTCTTCAAGCTGAGAAGAAGCCAATTTTTCTTTTTCTTTCAAAGTATCTGAACACAAATCAATTTCAGCAATTTTTTGATTCATGTTTTCTCTCAAAACAAGAAGCTCCTGTGTGCTGTTGACTTTATGTTTTAGCAATAATCGATTGATTGAGTCAAGACGTTCATCAATCACACTAATTCGCTCAGGGTCAATCTGTATTTTGTCCTCAATGGATGTGAGTTCTGTGGCGATATCGTCAATTTCAATTGATGCAGATTTTAGTCTTTCTCCGGTTTCAGATACAAGAGGAAACACATCCTTTAGTGAATTAATTGAATCAGCAATTTGCTTTAATTGTTGAATGATAGGGGTGTCTGAGTGTTTTAGCGAATGTGATGTTTCAAGAAGTGTTGATTTGATTTTTTCGGCATTCTGAAGTATTGAAAGTTCATTTTCTAACTCATGATTTTCATTTTCTCTGGGTGCCAGTTCATCAATTTCATTAAGCAGAAAACTGAGATAATCTTTTTCTTTCTCATTTGATTCAAGTGAAAGTTTCAAATCTGCAATTGAATCCAGATTTAGTTTGTAGTTATTCCATTTTTCAGTATAATTGTCATACATATTGGCAGTGCCAGCAACAGCATCAAGCAAGGCCAGATGAAAGGAGTTTTTTGCAAGCAGAAAAGTAGAATGTTGAGAATGAATATCAATGAGTTTTTCTGAAAGATGTTTTAAAACATGAAGTCCGACAGGAGTATCATTAATAAAGGCTCTTGATTTTCCCTGTGGATGAATCTCTCTTCTGATGATACAGTTTGGGTCATAGTCAAGTTCGTGTTGTTCAAAATAATCTTTATCAACAACACTGCTAATGTCAAATGTGCCTTCAACAATACATTTACCTGTTTTGTCAGAAAGAGCTGATATATCTGCCCTCTCACCCAATAATAATCCCAATGCGCCAAGGAAGATTGATTTACCTGCGCCTGTTTCTCCGGTAATCACAGTAAAGCCATTATCAAAAGCAATTTCCAAATCGCGGATCAGGATATAGTTCCGAATTGATAAATGTTTCAGCATGGCAATATATTACTGACTTGTAAGTATTTCGTTGTATTTTGATGAATTGACAGGATCAAGGTTTTTCAGAATTGAAACAATTCTCATTTTTTCAGCAGGAGGTGCAGGAGAAAAGATATTCACCAGTTCATCACTTTTGGCAGTCATGAATAAAGATATAAAAAACAAACCTGGTCTTTGTCTGTAAACTTTTTGAATATTTGTCATTGCGTCGGTGATAGATTGTCTGCCGCTACTGATTTCATCAGCAAGCAGATCCAATCCTGTCCTATGATATTGGTATATTCCTGTTCTCAGGTCAGAATAAGAGCCATTGAGAAGATTTTCAATCATCCAGTAGCGATTTCGTTGATTTTCGTAAGATTTCCAACCTTTGTCTGGGGCATTTTGTGCAGCTGTGACAATATTTTGAGCCTTTTCATAAAACTCAGTACCGCCAAATGGTGTAAACGAATCAAAATCAAGTCCGATAATCAGATAAGCATAAAATGCAAGTACAGCTGCCAAATTTGTAGTAAAAGTGTTTTCAATATATTCAATAGGTTGCCCAATCATATATTTGAAAGTAAAATCTTTGTCAAGATGGTTGAGCATAACTGAATTATAAGATGAATTGAAAACAGGTCGCCTTGATTGAACCTGGATAGTGGCAGAAAAATTCTCCATGTTATCCCATGATGACACATTAATGAGTATGTTTGCTTCAATACGTTCGCTTTGTTGAAAAGTATATCCAGTCCATTGTCTGCTGTTCATAAATTCAAACACATCCATTTGAAGTTGTTCAAAAACAGTTTTGTCGCTTGTTTGTACCTGAGAGCTATTGACCTGCACCATGCAGTTCAATTCCTGAGAATAGACAGAAACAGAAATTATGCTTAATATTATTAAAAGAAAAAATGTTTTCATTGGGTTATGTTTTATTAATCAGCTTTTCAGCAATAAAATTCACAATTTGCATTGCCGTTTCCTTTTTTGACATTAAGGGTAATTGCAATGAAGTATCGGGGGTTAAGATTGTCACTTTGTTTGTGTCAACTTCAAAGCCACTACCTTTGTCTTTTAGTGAATTGAGAACGATACAGTCAAGGTTTTTATTGTTGAGTTTTTGAATGGCATTTTTTGTTTCATTATCCGATTCAAGAGCAAAGCCCACAAGAATTTGATTTTTCTTTTTGAGTGAACCAAGATACTTGAGAATATCAGGTGTTGGTTTTAGTTCAATTTGCAGTTTTTGGTTATGTTTTTTTAATTTACTGTTGGCTGGTTGAGCAGGCGCATAATCCGCAACAGCGGCTGACATGACAGTGAGTTGGTTTTTGGGAAATGCTTTTTTACAGGCATCAAACATTTCATCAGCGGTTTTGACTGGAATAAGTTGAATGTTTGGGTGAGTAGTGCTGATGTTGACAGGGCCTGAAATGAGAGTAACTCTGGCACCTTGCAGAGCAAAAGCTTCAGCCAGTGCAAATCCCATTTTTCCGCTTGAACGATTTCCGATAAATCTAACAGGATCAATTGGTTCCTGAGTTGGTCCGGCAGTTACAAGTACGTTTTTGTTTAAAAAAAGTGACATATTATCGTAAAAACCCATGACAGTGGTAAAAATTTGCTCTGGTTCACTCATTCTTCCCTTTCCATCATAACCACAGGCAAGAAATCCGGAATCAGGCTCAATAAAGATGACACCTCGTTTTTTGAGGGTGTCAATATTTTTTTGTGTTGCCTCATTCTCATACATTTTTGTGTTCATTGCCGGAGCAATAAAAACTTGTTTATTGAATGAGAGAAAAGTTGTGGAAAGAGCATCATCAGCAATTCCGTGGGCAAATTTCGCAATAATATTAGCAGTAGCAGGAGCTACAATCATTGCATCTGCCTTGTCGGTGAGTGAAATATGTTCAGTAGTATATTCTTCTGTATCTGAAAAAACATCACTGTACACTTTTTCCTGACTGAGTGTTTCAAGTGTGAGAGGAGTCACAAAGTGGAGAGCATTGCGTGTGCAAACAACCTTTACACTAAATCCGGCTTTTTTGCATAATCTGATAAGCAGAGGCGTTTTATATGCAGCAATCCCTCCGCTTATTCCGATAATGATGTTGCCGGGTTTTGACATACCTTTATTCCTGCTCTTCAATTTCAGGATTGCGGAAATAAATCTGATTGTTCAATAGCTCATGAATGGCAAGGAGAGCTGGTTTGGGTAATGACTCATAGCTTCTTGCAAGTTCAATTTGCTCCCTGTTTTCAAAAACTTCTTCAAGATTATCTATGTGAGAGGTGTAATCTTTAAGTTTTTCATGAAGCTCTTCTCTTATTTGAGATGAAATCTGGCTTGCTCTTTTCGACAAAATTACAATGGTTTCATAAAGATTTTGTGTGTTTTGGTCAAAATCTTTCAGGTTTCTTGTAATTGCTTCGTGTTCGGTTTTTATTCTTTTGTAATCCATATGTCAGATAATTAATTTGCAATTTCAGTATTATTGAGGCTAACAATTTTTTCAATGTTTTTTATAGCCGAATTCATATAAAAGGTGGCTTCGTTCTTATAATTTGATTCAGGAAATTCTGTAATAAAATTCTGATATGATTCTTTTACCATTTCATAGCGTTCCTGTTGTTTCTCAGCGATGCTGCCGCCTGCATAGAGATACCATGATTTGATAATCAAAAACATGGCTTCTTCTGTATATTGTGTTCCGGGAAAATCTTTGATAACATTTTCCAGAGAAACGATAGCAGCTTTATACTCATTAAGAGTTACAAACAGTTTTGCGTTTTCAAATGATTTCAATTCCATCTTTGCCCGCATTTCATCAATCATTTTATTTGCTTCAGCAACCCTGACACTTTTTGGATATTTGTTGATGAACAACTGCATATCCTTAATTGCTTCCTTTGTAAAGGTTTGATCAAGATAATAATCAGGTGAGAAAAAATACTTACAATAGGCGCTCATATACATCGCCTCTTCAGCATATTGGCTGTTGGGAAGTGTTTTGGCAAGTGTTGCAAAATGATAGGCAGCAACAAGGTACTCCCCCTGATGATAATGGGAATATGCATAGTAATAATAAATCTTTTCAGCATGAATAGTGCCGCGATAATTGGCAAGAATACTTTCAAGTAATTGTAAAGTTCTGTAATATGAACCGGCTTCATAATACTCCAGAGCTGCATTGAGCTTCTCTTCAGGATTGTCACTTTTAAGCAGCTTGTTGTATGAGTTACATGAAGTCAGAACAATTATAAATGAAAAAACAAGTAGTAAACGCATCAGTTGACAGAATTAATTTGCAAAAATAATAAAATCCGTTGACATAAACGTATGAATGTCAAGGGAAATTATATAATTGAAAAAATATTTATTCAGGATTATACTCAAGGGCTCTGATAACTCCTTTCAGGTGAGCAATAACGTTGTCTGCAAGCGCCTGCATTTCATCCTGTCCCGGATAAATAAAAACAGGAGCAATGAAACTCACTCTTTCCTTAATCCATTCAACAAATTTGACATCATAAGCGATGCCTCCGCTAAGTAAAATTGCATCCACTTCTCCATTGAGAACAGTAGCACAAGCACCAATCTCCTTGCTTACCTGATAAGCCATGGCTTCGTATATCAATCTTGCCTTGTCATCACCGTCTTTCATTCTGTTTTCGATTTCAAGAGCATCATTTGTTCCCAAATATGCACTGCAACCACCTTTGCCGGTAATCATTTTTTTTACCTGTTTGTGAGTATATTTGCCACTGAAGCATAGGGCTGCCATTTGTCCTGATGGCAATGTGCCGCTGCGTTCAGGAGAAAAAGGACCTTCTCCGTCAAGTCCCTGATTGACATCTATAACAAGACCTTTTTTGTGTGCGCCCACAGTGATTCCACCTCCAAGGTGAACTACAATGAGATTCAGTTCGCGATAGGACATGTTAACAGATTTGGCGTATTTTCGTGCAACTGCCTTTTGGTTTAGTGCATGAAAAATTGAAATCCTTTCAAAATCAGGGTGCCCTGCTATTCTTGCCAAAGGCTCAAGTTCGTCAACAACAACAGGGTCTGCAATGAATGCTTTCACATCAGGAAGTTCATTGGCAATGTCATCAGCTATTAAACATCCAAGATTACTGGCATGTTCTCCCAGAGGACTGTTCCTTACATCTTCTTTCATTTTCTCATTTACAAGATACAGGCCTGAAGGAATTGGTTTACATAAACCACCTCTCCCTATTACAGCTACAAAACTTTTTAAATCAATATGTTCTGCTATCAATGTGTCAAGAATCACTTTTTTGCGGAATTCATACTGGTCGGAAATTTTGTCGTATTTTTCAAGTTCCTCAATGGGGTGTTTGATTGTTTTCTGAAAATGGCGTTCGTTTTTCACATCAGTAACAGCAATTTTCGTTGAAGTTGATCCCGGATTAATTACGAGAATTAGTTGTTCGCTCATTTTATTACTTTTTTTATTTGAAAAGTTATTGGTTTTTATTTGGCCATAAGTGCAGCAAAGGCAATGGAATAGGTTTTTGTTTGGGCACTGTCACCTCTTGATGATAATACAGCAGGACATTTGGCTCCAACAACCAGCATGGCTGATTCTGCCTTGCTGAATTTTGCCATGGCTTTATAGCCCACATTGCCTGATTCTATATTTGGAAATACCATACAGTCTGCATCTCCTGCAACCGGACTTTTTAGTTTTTTGATTTCAACACTTTCCATATCAACAGCAACATCAAAAGCAAGTGGTCCATCAACCAATGCGCCTTTAATCTGACCCCTGTCAGCCATTTTTGAAATAATTGCTGCATCAACACAGGCAGGCATGGCTGCCGACATTTGTTCTGTCGCCGCAATGATAGCAACTTTTGGAGTTTCTATGCCCAATGCCTTGGCTGCACTTATTAGATAATTTGTAATGGCAATTTTCTGATTCAGATCAGGAGCAGGCAATACAGCTACATCACTTAATAACAGGAGTTTGTGATATGCGGGTACTTCCATCATGGTAATATGGCTAAGTACGGCTTTTGGCGGAAGAATCCCATATTCCTTATTGAGAATGGCACGCATATATTTGTCAGTACTCACCAATCCTTTCATCAATATGCCAGCCTCTCCGTCATTGATAAGCTTCACTGCCAGGTTTGCTGCTTTTTGTTCATCTGATTCCTGTATAATTCTGAATTTTCCTGAGTCAATTCCTTCTTTTGCACAAACATCTTTGATGGTAGCTTCGTCTCCCACCAGAATTGCGTCAACAATACCCAAATCAACAGCATTGTTTACAGCTTCAATTGTATGTGCATCATTTGCATATGCTGCCACAAGCGTTTTTTTGGGTTTGCTTTTAACGGCTTCAATAATTTGTTCTAGTTTTGTAATGGCCATAGTATGAAAATTTTATGTTAAATAATGAATGATTCTGTTTCGGGTTGCTAAAGTAATATTAATTTTTAAATATTTCACCCAAATCAATAAACTTTTTGTAATTATTTGAAAACCCCAGAATCTGATTAGCTGGGAGATAGAGCTCCTTTGAATGAAAATATAATTTGTCATTAGTCAAATGATAATTCATTTCTGCAATTTGTCATCCGGTTTTTGCCAAATGATAAATATGTTTTTATTATAATCTAATGTTATGTACATTTGCTTTAAAATAAACCCTCCGAATTATGAAGAAGTTTTCTAACGTTAAGTTTTTTGTTTTGTTTTTCTGCATGATACTTCCATTGTTATCAGATGCAGGAAATGGTTTTATTCCTAATCAAGGCCAGATTGCTGATGAATCAGGACGAGTGAGACCAGATGTTTTGTTTACCTACGAAATGCCCGGTGCAAAAATGTTCTTTTTTAATGAAAAGATTGTTTTTGCATTCTGGAAAATTGAATTCATAGAGAATGATAGAAGTAGGGAGCTGAGAGAAAACGGAGATATTGAAGGTGCCAAATTCCACTCTATGCGCATTCATCAGATGAGAATCGATATGGAATTTGTCAATGCCAATTCTGATAGTGAAATTTTTTATGAAAATCCCTTTTCTCATTATGTTAACTTTTACCACGGACATTGTCCTGAGGGTGTTGGACAAATATATCCGTTCCAAAAAGTAACCTATAAAAATGTATGGGATAATGTTGATTTGGTTTTTTATTCAACTGAATCGGGGCTAAAATATGATGTTGTATTGCATCCCGGGGCTCATCTTTCAGATGTCAGGTTTTTATATAATGGAATTCAACAGCTTTCGATGCAGGACGGAATGATGAATGTGGAAAATGCGTTCACTCCTTTGGTTGAAAATATACCCTATTCATATTTTGAAGATGATAACTCTGAGGTTGTTGTTGAATATGATATTTTTGAGAACAATGTTTTTGGGTTCAGAACAGATGTTGTAAATGATGATGTTGTTGAAAGAAAACTGGTTATTGATCCAACACTGAAATGGTCAACATATTTTGAAAATACAGTTACAGGAATTGTTTCAACAATCAGAGGGAATAATATTACTGACGCTGATGGAAATTTTTTCTATCAGATAAATACCTACACTGCCAATTTGCCTCTTGCAAATCCCGGAGCACCTGTTTATTATGACCCTTCCTATAATCCATCAAGCGGACTTGATATTTATTTTGCAAAATTTGATGTAAACAGAAATCTCATTTGGTCAACCTATCTTGGTGGTACATCTGGAAATCAAAGCAATTACTATGATCATGCACTTGCCACATGGAACGGGTTTTTCTTCATTTGCGGAAATACCAACAGTAATAATTTTCCTTTGTTAAATCAGGGTGGAGGTGCATATTATCAAACATATCCCGGAAGTAAATGTGGTTTTCTATCAAAATTTAATGCCACAACAGGACAAATGATTCATTCTACCTATCTCAGAAGTTACGATTATCACTGTATGGATGTTGATAATTTGGGAAATGTTGCAGTAGTTTCATTTAATTATACTACATCAGTTGCTCCTAATGTGATGTCAAGAACTGGGGCATACAATCAGGCTTCTCATGGTGGTGACAGTGATTTGTTTATTTATATGTTCAATTCATCATTGCAACAAACATGGGGTACATTTTTTGGCGGTGCTGGCTATACAGATATCATGGGTGTTGTGTTTGATAGTAACAGAAATCTTTTTGTCTATTCCAGAAGCAGCAGCAATACCTCAATGCCTCTGCATAATCCAGGTAGTGGTGCATTTTATCAATCAACAATTAATGGTTCTTATGATTGCGGAATTTCAAAATTCAACACTTCAGGTGCTTTGGTTTGGAGTACATATTATGGTGGCGCTGGGCTTGAAGGACTTTCTTACTCAAAGGCTAAAGTGAATGATAACAATGATATCATATTAACCACCACTACCAGAAGTACAGTAATGCCTGTTCATAATCAGGGTGGTGGAGCATACTATCAGGGAACTCCTCCTGTTGGATTGAATAATGGCATGGGGGGAGATCCCGGATGTGGTTTTTATATTCGCTTCAACAACAACGGAGTAAGGCAGCATGCAACATATATCGGCGTTGATAATGAAAGCAACTATATACACGATCAGGCTCAGGGAAATTGCCAAAGACAGTATATAATTCTTTCAACAATGGCATTCCCAACAACTTCACTCGCAGGCTCATATAATCAAACCAACGGTATGCCTGCACAATATAACTACATGGCAATCGAATTTAATGAGAATTTTGCCATAAGGTGGGCTACTTATTTGCAAAGAGATAGCTCTTTCTTTGAACAATTTGCCATTGACAGACAAAGAGGAAGGCTATATGTTACAGGGTTGACAAGAGCCATGGACTTCATTACAGCCAATCCCGGTGGTGGCGCTTATTTTGATGGGGTTAAAAATCTGGCTACACCAACTCAGTACGTGGGTGCAATCATGGAGTTTGATATCGGTGCCCCACCAGAATTATGGGTTTCAGGCGGTGGTAATCCCGAAGTGTGCTATGGTGGAAACATTACAATTAATGCCAGCGGGTCAGGAACTATTAATTGGTACAATCAGCAAACCGGAGGTACTTTGCTTGGAACAGGAACTTCTTATACATTGAATAATGTTACAACAAATACAACTGTTTGGGTTGAGTCTGTAGAAGGAGGATGTGCCAGCGCAAGAGTGCCAATTACAATTACAGTCTTGCCAGCGCCCTCAATCTCTCTTTCTGCTTCTCCTACAACAATTTGTCAGGGAACATCTGTAACTATTACAGCAAGTGGTGGAAGTTCTTATTCCTGGAGCCATAGCCTTGGAGCAGGCTCATCAAAAGTAGTGAGTCCCGGCTCAACAATAACTTATACAGTTACTGGAACTGGGGCAAATGGCTGTACAAATACAGCAAATATTACAATAACAGTGAATCCAAATCCCACCGTAAGTGTTTCGCCCTCAGCACCAACAATTTGTTCAGGCACTTCAACAACAATCACTGCCAGCGGAGCAGGTTCCTATTCATGGAGTCATAGCATGGGAACCAATGCATCACAGGTTGTAAGCCCCGGTTCTACAACAACATATACAGTGACAGGGACATCATTGGGATGTACCGGAACAACATCGGTGACAGTGACAGTGAATCCAAATCCCACCGTAAGTGTTTCGCCCTCAGCACCAACAATTTGTTCAGGCACTTCAACAACAATCACTGCCAGCGGAGCAGGTTCCTATTCATGGAGTCATAGCATGGGAACCAATG
>CAZGIW010000052.1:23413-27802 GCA_964526285.1 uncultured Bacteroidales bacterium
ATCACTGCCAGCGGAGCAGGTTCCTATTCATGGAGTCATAGCATGGGAACCAATGCATCACAGGTTGTAAGCCCCGGTTCTACAACCACATATACAGTAACGGGTACAAGTTCAGGCTGTACAGGATCAACATCTGTTACAGTAACAGTGAATCCCAATCCAGTGGTAACATTTACCCCGTCAAACCCAACAATTTGTGATGGAAATTCTGTTACAATTGGAGCAGATGGGGCAACCACATATAGCTGGAGTCATGGTTTGGGAACTGGTTCATCAAAACTTGTGAGTCCAACAACTACAACAACTTATACTGTGACAGGCACTTTGGGGTCATGCACTGGCAGTTCTCAGGTTACAGTGACAGTGAATCCAACACCAACAGTGAGTGTTTCTCCGTCTTCACCAGCCATTTGTGCAGGTGGGTCAACCACGATTAATGCCAGTGGAGCATCAACCTATAGCTGGAGTCATAGTATGGGATCCAATGCTTCGCAGGTTGTAAGCCCGGGTTCAACAACCACATATACGGTAACGGGCACAAGCTTAGGTTGCAGTGGATCAACCTCAGTAACAGTGACAGTGAATCCACTTCCCAATGTTTCACTTAATGCCAGCTCAACAAATATTTGTGAAGGTGAAGATGTGACTTTGACAGCTGGAGGAGCTTCAAATTATACATGGAGTCCATCAGGTAGCGGAGGCTCTCATCTTGTAAGTCCTTCTGCAACAACCACATGGTATATAACGGGAACAGATGGTAACAATTGTAGCAATATAGCACAGGTAACCATCAATGTTTCTGCATCTTATGATGCTACAATTACCACAGTAGCACCAATGTGTCTTAATGCATCAGCCTTTAATCTTACAGCTGTTGATGCAGGCGGAGTCTGGACAGGACAGGGAATAACAAATCCATCAACCGGACTGTTTAATCCATCAGTAGCAGGTGCAGGCACACATACTATTACTTATGGCATAGCAGGGGCTTGCGGTGACACTGGGACTGTTCAGGTAACAGTATATCCACTTCCCAATGTTTCACTTAATGCCAGCTCAACAAATATTTGTGAAGGTGAAGATGTGACTTTGACAGCTGGAGGAGCTTCAAATTATACATGGAGTCCATCAGGTAGCGGAGGCTCTCATCTTGTAAGTCCTTCTGCAACAACCACATGGCATATAACGGGAACAGATGGTAATAACTGTAGCAATACAGCACAGATAACCATCAATGTTTCTTCTGCATTTGATGCCACCATCACACCAGTAGGAAGTGTTTGCTCCAATGAAACTGCCTTCAATCTTACCGCTGTTGATGGTGGTGGAGTTTGGTCTGGTGCAGGCATAACCAATACATCCACTGGATTATTTAATCCATCAATTGCTGGTGCGGGCACACATCAGATAACATATACAATTTTTGGTGCTTGTGGAGATGCAGATACAATAACCATTACTGTTGTTCAAGCGCCTGTAGTTACTTTGATTGCAAACAACTATACTATTTGTTTGGGTGATGATGTGTTGTTAACTGCTTCTGGAGCAGACTCATATGTGTGGTCTCCTTCAGGTACAGGCACATCGAATACATATAGCCCATCTGCCACAACTGTGTATTATGTGACAGGCACAGCCAATGGTTGTGAGAATACGGCGTCAGTGACAATAACAGTGAATGATTTGCCAGGTGTTTCTCTTGTCGCTTCTGATGAAGAAATATGTGATGGAGAACAGGTTTCATTAACAGCTGGCGGAGGAAATACATATAGTTGGTCAAATTCTGGTAGTGGTAATCCTATTAATGTTTCCCCCTCAACAACAACAACATATATTGTAACAGGAACAGATGGTAATGGTTGTGAAAATACAGCTTCTGTTACAATTACAGTTCATGATACACCAGATGTAGACCTTATTGCTTCAGAAACTTCAATATGTGAAGGAGATACTGTTGTTATCACTGCTTCAGGTGCCGATTCATATTTGTGGAGTCCATCAGGAAGTGGGAGTGGGGGTGAGTTTTATCCTTCTTCAACCACAACTTATTCAGTGACAGGCAGCAATTCATACAATTGTACTGCAACAGCTTCAGTAACAATCACAGTTATTCCTCCTCAGGATGCAACAATTGTTACCAACGGACCTTTCTGTTCTGGAGATGATCCTGTTGTTTTGCTTGCAGTTGATGGTGGAGGAAACTGGAGTGGTACTGGTATAGTAAACTCTTCTTCAGGTGTGTTTGATCCGGGAGTTGCAGGCCCAGGCTCTCATTCTGTAACGTATACAATACCAGGCAATTGCGGAGATACAGACTCAAAAGAATTTATTGTATTTGAATCTCCTCTTGTAACTATTGTTCCAACCCCCATTAGTTGCGATGGAGCAGAAGACGGACAATTGTATGTTAGTATTTCAGGAGGACTTGAGCCTTATGATATATTTTGGAATATTGGTAGTAGTGAATTAACATTAACAGATCTTCCTGCCGGAAATTATTCTGTTGTTGTTGTGGATGATAATGGTTGCAATGTAACCCGGGGGATTAATCTTGATGATCCCGGAATTCCCTGTGATGCATATACTCCCCATGCAGTTGTTCCCAATGTTTTTTCTCCAAATGGAGACGGACAAAATGATATACTGTTTGTGAGGGGAGAAGGAATTATGTCTCTTGAGTTTGTAGTGTATACAAGATGGGGTGAAAAAGTATTTGAAACCACAGACATCAATACAGGCTGGGATGGCACTTACCAGGGGGTTCCACTTGATCCTGCAGTTTTTGTGTATTATCTGAAAGCTACACTGGTGAATTATGAAGAAATCATTCAATCAGGTGATGTGACTTTGATAAAGTAAACAATTAAAAATCAATAAAAAACAAATAATATGAAAACCAAAATCATTATTCTTGCGTTACTTACAGCACTAACCGGAAGCCTGAAAGCTCAGGATTATCATTTTTCTCAGTATTTTGATACCCCCTTGTTAGTGAATCCTTCATTAACAGGAGTGTTTAATGGAGATCAAAGAGCTATTTTATATTATCGTGATCAGTGGTCAAGTGTGATGACCAATCCCTATCGTTCTTTTGGGTTTTCATTTGATACCCGTATATGGAAAAATGCAGATGAAACCGGTTATCTGGCTTTGGGAATCAATGCTATGAAGGATAAGGCCGGAGCTTCAGAATTGTCAGTCACCCAGGGGCTTCTTTCACTTGCCTATCATCAGCAAATTGGTATGACAAGTTTGCTCAGTGCCGGTATTCAGGGAGGTTTTACCCAAAGAACACTCAATCAGGCAAACCTTGTATGGGATAATCAATATGATCCTAATGCAGGAGGATTTGATACAAATCTTCCAACAGGAGAAACTTCAATCTATGAGGGGTTTGGTCATGCAGACATGGCTGTTGGATTGCTGTATAGTTATTTTTCTCCTGAAACAAATTCATCTTCAAATGATGGTGTGCGTTTTAATCTTGGTGGTGCATTTTATCATTTCAACAGACCTGATAAATCGTTTACTGAATTATTTGACCATAAACTGTATTCAAAAATCGTAGTTCATGGACGTGCACTCATTGGATTGGCTCAATCAAATCTTGCAATTGCTCCCAATTTTATGTATCAGATGCAAGGTCCTAATACAGAAATTCTCGCAGGTCTTGGTTTCAGATTTATGCTGCAGGAACAATCAAGATATACTGGATTTATGAAGGAAAGCGCACTTACTCTTGGTTGTTTAACAAGAATTAATGATGCAATTATTCCATATATTGCATTCGAATTTGCCAATTATTCAATTGGTGTAAGTTACGATACAAATATCAGCAGTCTCAGAAGAGCAACTAACAGTGTAGGTGGTTTTGAAGTCAATTTGAGATATATCAATCCAAATCCTTTCAAATACCAGAGCAGATCTATCAACAAAAGCTTTCTGTAATCTTTATATTGTTTTTTGTGTTTTCATTCGGTTCGGTTTTTTTAAGCCGGACCGTTTTTTTATTCTAAATGATTGTATTTACATGTTACTAATTTAAAAATTTATATAAAGCAAAGAAAAACAGAATGTTAGAAAGGTCGCTGTGGTTTTAATATTGAGGTGTTTTCACCCTATTTCATAATAAAGGGATGTTTTAATTTTGCACCAGCAAATGGGATTCGTTTTAACAATTGAATGTTTTGTTGAAACATAATATGGATTTAAGTTAGTTTGTAAAAAAAACATTGTTGTATTGATAAAAAAATAATATACATTTGTAGAAATAAATCAATGAATTATGAGAAGAAAAATTACCCTTGTATTTGTCGCATGCTTGCTTTTATTAACCACCAAAGCGCAGGACGTGCATTTTTCACAATTTTTCGAAGCCCCCCAATCAGT
>CAZGIW010000053.1:0-14596 GCA_964526285.1 uncultured Bacteroidales bacterium
GTTTGTTAAATATGAAAATCTAAGCTGGGTGTCCCAATGCACAAAACAGGAGCATTCTTTGAGGCAGTTCCGGCTTTTTGGCTTCCAACTATGGAAACAGTTTGGGCTGATACAGCAATAGCGACAAATGAAATTGCAAGAAAGAAGAGAAATGATTTTTTCATGATTTTTTTGTTTAAATGAAACAACAAATATATATACAATTTTTTAAAACTTTGTCGAAAGACAATTATCAGGCCAAAAAAAGTGTACTATTGATTGAATTGAAGCATTGATTTAATGTGATTTACTGTTGTGGGTATAGTATACTAGAATGGGTATTAGAAAGAACTGGTTATTAGTGAATAGAGGATTAATTTAAATTGCTCTATTATAAATTTGTGTGGTTAATCATTTTTTCTAATTTTGCAAAATTAAAACAACAATACCGTGACCCCTTCTCCCAATAATAATAACTCATACAAAAAACCTTCACTTTCGGAAATTAACAAGGCTCTTTCAAACATTAATCTTGTTCCAAACATTCAAATTACAGACATCATAACCAATTGCCCATACTGTGCAGGTAAGAAATTTATTAAACATGCAAAATACAAAGGAACATTCCGGTTTAAATGTAAATCATGCAACAAAACTTTCTTGCCATCAACAGGCTCTTCAATGCATTATATCAACAAACGTGATAAATTTATTCAATATGCTGAAATAATGAAAAACGAAGGAATTCTCAGTATCGCTCGTATGGCAAAACGTTTGAACATAAGCATTGTAACCGCCTTCGACTGGCGTCATAAAATATTGTTATCTATACCTCAACAAGCAAGCCTGTTTAATGATGAATTGCAATGCAGTAATTTGTGGTTTCTGTTCAGCGAAAAAGGAAGAAAAGGATTAAAAAACCCCAGAAAAAGAGGTGGAAGCAAAATCAAATTGAGCAATGATTATAAAGCCCAACTTATAGCATCAAGCGATTCAAAACAGGTTGAAATGAAACTTGCAAAAATTGGAAAAATAACCAAAGAAGACCTGGTGCGAATAATGGGAAATAAAATCAGCAAAGAAACAACACTGATCAGCGACACACACTCTTGCTTTGTGAACTTTGCTAAAGATAAGGGCTTGAAACATAGAAGTATAATTCTAAAAAATTGTCAAATATCAGATGGAGAAGACACTACATATATAAACAACCTTTCGGAACGCGTAAAAATATGGATAAACAGAATCATGCGCGGTGTTTCAACTAAATATCTTCAACTGTATACCAACTATTTTGCATTCTGCGAAAAGATATCATTTGATGCAATGAATAAATCTTTTATTAATCAAAAGCAGGTGTGGCCAATTTATGGACAGATCGAAGTTGTTTATAAAGACTTCATTGAAAAATATTCACAACGTAGTTACAGGTGCCCGGTTAAAAAAGAAAGAAAATATTCAGCCAGGTTTTTGGTTGCTGCCAATGAATTTCCATACTAATAATTAAAACACATTAATTTATAGTCCAGACAAAGAAAATATCTCAGAAACATCCATACCATCAATTAAATGTATCACTGATATTCCCATCTTTTTTGCTTGCTGCACATGCATCAGGGTATCATCAATAAAGATGGTTTTGGATGGAGTCAGCTGCTGTTCATCAAGCACATGCTGAAATATTTCAGCTTCGGGTTTTCTCATTCCCAAATTGAAAGAATAATATGCATAATCAAAAAGAGAATCCAGAGATTCTTCTCCCATGCTTTGTATTAGCTTATTATAAAAAGGATAATGAATACTGTTTGTATTGCTTAACAGGAACAACCTGTGAGTGTTGCGCAATTTTTTCAAAAGTTTTATCCTGTGGGGAGGGAAATCCAGTATCATTGAATTCCATGCATTTCTCAACTGTTCATCTGTAACCTGACCGGGCAGCAACTTTCTTATTTCATCATACAGCTGTTTTTCATCAATCAGCCCTTTGTCTAAATCATCAAAAAAACCAGCCTGTGCATATTGCCCAAAATGTTGTTGAGCATTTTGCATTCCCAGTTTTTCAAAAGCCTCTTGGGTTTTTGAAAAATCAATATTGAGCAAAACGCCACCCAAATCAAAAATTATTACGTCAAATTTGTTCATCTCTTAAGCTAAATTTTCAGCAAATCCAGAATAAAATTCATAATATTAATCATTCCCTGATAGTTTATTTTATCAGGAGTATCTGAAACCTTGTGATAGTCATCATGCATGCCGGTGGTAATATGTATAACAGGAAATCCAGCCCTGTCAAATGGTGTATGGTCGCCTTCTTCAAGTTCAGCTACAGTAACTTTGTGCGTCATAACAGAAATGTGAATGGGGGATTGTTCAAACATTTTCCGCGCCTTTTCGTTTGTCAGGGCATAAATAACTTCCGGTTTTTGTTGCCTGCCTACCATATCAAGATTGACAACAAGTTTTACTTTATCCAGTTTTTTTCCATATTTACGGATAAATGATCCAGCCCCAAAAAAACCAGGTTCATGTGCTCCTGTGCCCAAAAGAAGAAAATTATAAGCAGAGAATTGTTTGTCTTTGAGATATTTTGATATTAACAATAATAAACTCACCCCCGATGCATTATCATCAGCACCGTAATGAATTTTTGACATGGTATAGCTTTTGGATTTAACTCCGCCCAATCCCAAATGATCTAAATGTGCCATGATAATAATTGTACTATCAGCATCATGGTTAATAATTCCTGCAACATTGCGACTCATTTGTATTTCACCTGCATAGTTAATAAAAATAAATGATTCAGAAAAACCATCCTGAAAAAAATAATTAATTTTTTGAAAAGTAAATACATCCTCAACATATTGCACAGCAATCATTTCACCTTCGGAGCCAGCATCACGTCCGGCAAGTGAATCATTGCATAAAAACTCAATGTGTTTTTTCAGAAGTAAAGTATCTTTGTCGCTTATCTGTGCAGTGGCATAGCACAGAGCAAACAATAGAACCGGAAAAAAAAATCTTGTGAATAATTTCACAAATTATGATGAATTATGATTATTTTTCAAGTGCTTTTATTGCCGGCAGTTCTTTTCCTTCCAAATATTCAAGCATGGCACCACCTCCTGTTGAAACATATGAAACCTGATCAGCAAGATTATACCTGTTGATTGCAGCCACACTATCACCACCTCCAATAAGTGAATAGGCGCCTCTGATAGTTGAACTGGCAACCGAAATAGCCATTGATTTGGTGCCTTGTTTGAATTTTTCAAACTCAAATACACCTAACGGGCCGTTCCACAGAATTGTTTCGCTGCTGTTGACAATTTCAGCAAAACGCCTGATGCTTCGTTGCCCGATATCCAAACCCATCCACTTCGGGGGAATATTGTCAGCATCGCAGGTTTTTACATCGGCTTCATTTGAAAAACGGTCAGCGATAACAGCATCAACAGGCAAAAACACATTTACTCCCTTGCGCATCATTTCAGAAATGGCTTCTTTTGCCACATTGATTTTATCTTCCTCATAAAGAGAATCGCCCACATTTCCTCCCAGTGCTTTGATGAATGTGAATGCCATACCACCTGCAATTATCATGTTGTCAACTTTGTTGATTAAATTTTTAATTACATCAATTTTTGTTGAAACTTTTGCTCCACCAATGATTGCAGTAAATGGTCGTTTTTCAGCAACAAGTGCTTTGTTCAGGTTTTTTATCTCATCTTCAAGAAGCAATCCTGCAAATTTGCTCTTTTTAAAATATTTTGCAACTGTAGCAGTTGATGCATGTTCACGGTGTGCTGTTCCAAAGGCGTCATTCACATAAATATCGGCAAGATCAGCCAAATTTTTTGCAAAAGTTTCGTCAGCAGCTTCTTCTTCAGGATAAAAACGCAGATTTTCAAGAAGTGCAATTGATCCGGGCTCAAGAGAGTGAATCACTTCTTTGGTGCGTGGGCCAAACAAATCTCTGTCAAATACAACATTTTTGTTGAGCTTTTTGGTGAGATGAATAGCAATTGGCATAAGGGAAAAACTGGGTTCATGTCCTTTGGGACGACCAAGGTGTGTCATGAGAATGACAGAACCTCCGTTATCAATAATTCTCTGGATGGTTGGTAATGATTCTCTTATACGTGTATCATCCACAATTTCCTGATTCTGGTTCAGAGGAACATTAAAATCAACCCTGATAAGGACACGTTTTCCCTGAAAATTCACGTTTTCTATTCCCTTCATAAATCAATATGTTAAGTTTGTCTCATTTTAAGGGGGTAAAATTATAGGTTTTAATTGAATTAATTAAAATTTTTTTATTCTTTTCCAGAAAAAGGCTGTTTAGCGACTTTAGCGACCTTAGCGACCTTAGCGACTTGAGCGAGTTAAGAGACTTTAGCGACTTAAGCGACTTTAGCGACTTAAGCGAGGTAGGCGATGAGGCGATGATGCGATGATGCGACTTGAGGGAGTTTAGCGACTTGAGGGAGTTTGCGAACTAAGAACAAAGTCATTCTAAATTTTAATTTTTTGAGATTCTATTATTCCAATGCCTTAGCTTTCATACCCCGAATTCCGGTAGAATCCTTATTAAGCATTAATCATTTCTAAAAAATTCCCACAATGGGTTGTTTTAAAAAAACATTACTTTTGTAAAAAAATCCTAATCCCAATGTCATTCCTCTTCCGTTTCAGATTATTGCAGGCTGCTTTGTTGTTTTTAATTTCCATGTCTGCACTTGCACAGCAAAAACAATGGACACTTGAAGAATGTATCAATTATGCAAAGCAAAATAATCTGTCAATCAAAATTCAGCAGTATCAGCTTGAAATTTCAAATGCAAATCTGCTTCAAAGCAAAGGAATGATGATGCCTTCAATTTCAGGTTATGCCTCACATTCATATAATTATGGACAAACAATTGACCGCTTTACAAATCAGTTTGCAACTGATATGGTCAGATCTAATAATTTTTACGTATCGGCCAATGTGACTCTTTTCAATGGATTTCAGTTGCTCAACTCAGTAAAAAAAAGTCAGTTTGATCTTCAGGCATCACAATATGATTTGCAGGCCATGGAAAACGATATTTCGCTAACCATCGCCACTGCATTTCTGCAAATTCTGTATGCCACTGAAATGTTTGAAAACGCAAAAAATCAGTATGAACTGACAATGAAACAGGTTGATCGCACAAAAAAAATGCTTGATGCCGGAGCAGTTGCCAATACAGTTTTACTTAATCTGAAAGCCCAGGCTGCTGCAGAAGAATATCAACTCACCAGCATGGAAACACAGCTTGAAATGGCATTGCTCACATTAGCGCAGCTTCTGGATCTTTCAACTCACAGTGATTTCGCAATTGCAGTTCCTCAAATTGATATTTCCCAAACTGCTACCCCATTAGCTGCTGATGCCATTTATGATTATGCAGTGCAGCATCAGCCCGAAATCAGAAGTGCCGAATTGAGGGTGCAGAGTGCACGAAAATCATATGATATTTCAAAAGGAGGTTATAGCCCAAGCCTGACATTCGGAGCATCATTGGGAACTGGTTATTCGGGTGCCAGACAGAATATTTCAGGTATCAATATTACCGGACTTGATACCGTGGGAATTACTACAGGAAGTCCTCCCGATTATGTGCTGGCTCCGGTTTTTCAATATTTGTATGAACCTGTTTCTTTTAAAGACCAGATTAATGAGAATTTCAATCGTACAATCGGCTTTAATCTTTCTATACCGATTTTCAGTTCATTACAGAATATGTCCAATGTGAGAAGAAATAAAATAAACATGTATATGGCTGAAACCAATCTTCAGCAATCAAAAATGAATCTGAACAAAACCATCAATCAGGCACATCTCGATGCAGTTTCTGCATTGAAAAGATACAACTCTGCATTGAAACAGGTTGATGCAATGAAAGAAGTGTTCAGATTAGCTGAAGAACGGTTTGAACTTGATGATATGACCTTGCTTGAGTATCAGGATGCTAAACTGAAACTCACACAGGCTGAATCTGAGCTTCTGCAGGCTAAATATGAGTTTGTTTTCAAAATGAAAGTACTTGATTTTTATATGGGAAACGAAATCAGGTTATAAATTCCAAATCTTAATGAATGCTTAATGAAAAATAAAAAGTTGAAAAAATATCTGATCTGGGGAGCTGTTGCACTACTGGTAATTCTCATTATTGCACGACGGGCAGGACTCATCGGAGGTAAAGAACACACCAAAGTTTCAACAGAAGAAGTAACTGAAAGAGATATCACTGAATTTGTTTCGGCCAGTGGAAAAATTCAGCCCAGAGTTGAAGTAAAAATCTCACCTGATGTTTCAGGCGAGGTGATTGAAATTTATGTTCAGGAAGGTGATGTGGTGAAAAAAGGCGACAAACTTGCCCGCATAAAGCCCGATACGTATCAGTCTAATTATGAGCAGATTAAAGCATCATATGACGGACAAAAGGCCAATCTGGCCAATGCAAAGGCACGACTGGCACAAACAAAAGCACAGCTTATCAATGCAGAGGCAAGCTATAACAGAACAAAATCATTATATGAACAAGGGCTTGTATCAAAGGCCGAATTTGACAATGCTAAGGTGGCCTATGAAGTTGCCAAAGCCGAGGTGGAAGCAGGAGAACAAACAGTGAAAGCTGCCGAATTTACAGTAAAAAGTACAGAAGCAACATTAAACGAAGCACGCAACAATGTAACTCGAACCACAATATTTGCACCCATGGATGGCACAGTGTATCAGCTTACAGTGGAAGCAGGCGAAAGAGTTGCAGGAGCTTCTCAGTTTTCTGCCGGAACTGAAATAATGAGAATTGCTGATTTGAACGAAATGGAAGTACAGGTAAGTATTAACGAAAATGATATTATTCGTGTCAATATTGGAGACACGACACTGATTGAAGTGGATGCATATCAAAACCGTACTTTTAAGGGCGTTGTTACACGTATTTCAAACACTTCAGGGACAAACCAGCTTACTGCCACAAGCGACCAGGTGACCAATTACGATGTTCGCATTCGTATTTTGCCTGATTCATATTCAGATTTGATAGATGAAAGCAAATCATATAAATATCCTTTCAGACCGGGAATGTCTGCTTCGGTAGATATCATTACAAAAAAATCATTCGGAGTGCTTTCAATTCCTATTCAGTCTGTAACCACACGCGACGATACCCTCAACAATGAAAAAGACAATCAGAATCAAATGTTTGAGGTGGTTTTTGTTTATAAAGACGGAGTTGTAGAAATGCGCAGAGTAGAAACCGGAATTCAGGACAGTTATTACATTGAGATTTTGTCAGGCCTTGATAAAGGAGAAGAAGTTATTGCATCGCCCTATTCAGCAATAGCAAGGAAATTGAGAGATGAAGACAGGGTGAAAAAGGTAGATAAATCACAGTTGTTCGAAAATTGATTTTAATATCCTGATAATCAACAAGATGATTTATTAAAGAACCCATGTTCGAATTTCTGCACTTTCTTCTTATTCAAAGTTTGTATTTATGGAATTTCCATTTTCAATTGTTGAAATTTATCAATGCATAATTAAAATGTAAAGAAGATTAAAAAAAAAGCAATAATTTCGTAAAAAAATAGTTTAGCTCTTTTAATGATAGCTATAAAAATTATACATTTTATGCAATACATGTTGTCCAGACTTTGCTTTACATTAAGCAGCGTGATTTTATTTGTTGGGTTTACTTTTAGTCAGGGAATTGCCATTGGTCAGTGGAGAGAGCATTTGCCATACAACTATGTTGTTTCAGTTGCAGATGCAGTAGATAAAATATATGCAGCCACACCTTATGCATTGTTCTCATACGATAAAGACGATTATTCGCTTGAAAGATATTCAAAAGTCAGTGTTTTGTCTGATGTTGGTCTTAGTTCGGTTGAGTGGCATTCACAAATGAATACACTTATCATAGGTTATACCAACGGGAATCTGGATATGCTGCAGGGAAACACAGTACAGAATATAAGTGATATAAAAAGATCTTCAATACTCGGGAGTAAAAAAATTAACAGAATATCCATACGTGGAGATAATGTTTATTTATGTTGTGATTTTGGAATTGTTTTGTTCGATTTTCAAAAGATGGAGATAAAGGATACGTATTTTATTGGTCCAAACGGAGCCCAGATTCCTGTTTTTGATATTGCTTTTCTTAATGATAGCATCTATGCCGCCACTGGCAATGGTATTTATTCAGCGGATATTAACAATCCCAATCTTCCAAATTTTAACAATTGGTATCTTGACTCTTCATTAATCAGAACTGGCTTTGATTTTAATCTGATACATAATTTTCAGGGAAAACTCATCGTCAATATTACTCAAAATTTATGGGATTCAGACACAAGTTTTGTGAAAATTACCGGAGGATGGGAAGCTCTTCCTCAGTTATCAGCCACAAATAAGTATAGGTTTAGGTCATATGGGAATTCTTTCATTGTAGCTCAGACAGCAAGCATCATGATTATGGATCAGGATTTGAATCAGGAGAATGTTCTTTGGTCTTTTGATGATAATTTCATTTATCCAAATGATGTGGTCAGAGATTCAGAAGATGAAAATGTTTTCTGGATAGGAGACAGGTCATTGGGGCTCATCCGGAACTCAAATATCTGGAGCAATGAATATATTTATCCTTCAGGGCCATTTACTCCAGATGTTTACAATCTTGTTTCTGCTCAGGGAAAAGTTATTGGAGTTCCGGGAGCACGTAACATTAGCTGGAACAATGCTTTTAAAAGGCTTGGATATTTTGCTTTTGAAAATGAAAGCTGGGTCAACAAAAACAACCTCACCACAGCTGGTTTTGATACATTGTGGGATGCTCTATCGGTTGCTTTTGATCCACAAAATCCTTCACGATGGTTTATTGGGTCTTTTGGTAAAGGGATTGCAGAAATTCATAATCATGAGCTGGTAAACGTTTATAATGCTAACAATACAACAATGTCAGGAACAGTAGGTTGGCCAGGCACTGTTCACGTTTCAGGACTTAAATTTGATAATCAAAATAATCTGTGGGTCACAACTTCATATACAAATCAATGTATCAGTGTGAAAACATGGGATAATACATGGTATAGTTATGACCTTCCAGTGGTTTCATCAACTGATATTTATTCAGATATAGTTATTGACCGCTGGGGTACAAAATGGATTATCATGCCAAAAGGAGGAGGAATGGTGGTTTTCAATGAAAACGGAACATTTGACAATCGAACTGATGATCAGTATCTTCGGCTTACAAATTCAATCGGGAAAGGAAATCTGCCCAGTATGAATGTGTATTCCATTGCAGAGGATAAGGATGGAAGAATATGGATTGGTACTGATAAAGGGATTGCTGTGTTTTATTATCCGCAAAATATCTTTACCGGACAAAATTTTGACGCTCAGCAAATATTGGTTGAGGTGGGCGGATATGTTCAGCCTTTGATGGAAAGTGAAGTTGTGAACTGTATTGTTGTTGACGGAGCCAATCGTAAATGGATAGGCACAGATAAAGGAGGTGTGTTTCTGCTTTCTCCCGACGGAACCGAAGAAATCTATCATTTCACAACAGAGAACAGCCCGATTTTGTCCAATTCTATTGGAAGTATTGCCATTACACCCGAAACCGGAGAGGTCTTTTTTGGAACATATGAAGGATTGATTTCTTTTAAAAGTACAGCCACAGAAGCTCCCCCTGCCTACACTGATTCAGTGCTTGTGTATGCATATCCAAATCCGGTGAAACCAGATTATACAGGGACAATTGCGGTGAAAAATCTGGTTTATAATTCATGGGTGAAGATAACAGACATATATGGTAATCTGATTTTTGAAACCCGTGCATTGGGAGGTCAGGCAGTGTGGGACGGTAAAATGCCCGACGGAACAAAACCACGCTCTGGTGTATTTCTGGTTTTTGCAACTGATAATGATGGCACTGAAACACTTGTGACAAAAATTCTTTTTATTAACTAATTCTATATCATTACGATGTGGCAATCTGCAAAGGGGATTTTATTAAAAAGAATACCTTATGCTGAAAATAGATTCATTTTAAAGATATTTACTGAAAATGAAGGAGTTCTCTCGTTTTCAATACGGCCTGACACAAAATCTGGAAAAGGCAAAAACAGATCTGTGCTCGGACAACCATTAAGCATTATTGAATTTGAATTTGTTGGAAAAGCACACTCTGATATACATACAGCCAGAAACATTCATCTTGATTATCCATTCAGTTTGATACCACACGATTTTTACAGACAAAGTATTGTCATGTTTATGAATGAACTCATCTTGCAAACAATCAAACTGCCGTTGAGTGATAATAAAATATATTGTTTTTTGAAAGATTCGCTTTTGTTGCTTGACAACGCTAATGTGAACATTGGTAATTTTCCCTTGTGGTTTATCATACAACTAAGTTCTTCACTTGGCATAGGACCAGTCTTTTCTGAAAAGATGAAAGATGATATTTTTGACCTTGTGACAGGGAATTTTGTAAAATCTGATGCAATACCCGGAGTACATCTCTCAACAGAAATGTCAGAAATATTAAATGTATTTATTTGTTCCGGATTTCCTCCTAAGGAGAATTTTTTACACAAAGACAGGCAGTTTCTTCTGAATTTTATGCTCGATTATCTGTCTTTTCATGCCGATTTTAAAACTGATTTCAAGTCAGTTCAGATTCTAAATGCAATTTTTAAATAAAAAAGTTGCTATTTTAAAAAAAATGTTTATTTTTGCAGCATTAATTTTAAAAAAACATTGTCTATGAAAAAATTGTATGTTATTATTTTAGTGTTGGTTGCAGCTTTTGCAACTCAGGCACAGGTTGTAATTCCTCAGTTAGAAACTCAGATTTACAACGAAAGAAGTGTTGCTGATGTGAACATTCCTTTCTCAAAAGTAACTCTTGACACAATGGGATGGAATGATTTTGTTACGTATTCAGCTACTGTTTATTCTTCAGGATGGTCTGTTGGTGGTTATGTATTCGGAACTAGTGGTGATGTAGGTAGTGGGACTTACTTTAACACATTTGCTCAGGGTTATATTAATGATTTTTCTGCAAATGTTGGTATTGTTGGTGCTCTCATCTGGGTAAGTGATGTTGACATTCAGTCAGCTTCAGGTTGTGATATCCAAATCAAAGCTGCAAAAGTGAATGGCACAAGTTCATATACTGATGGAACTAACACCTACAATATTGATTGTCCAGGTGCTGCTCTTGCCACAACTTCATTCAATATCAATGATGTTGACACAGTGTGGGCTTCTGCTGCCGGAATTATCGGTGTAGATTTCCCAACAACAGTTTTAATTGCTCCCGGTGAAGATCTTGCCATTATTTTTGATGCAAGCAACTGTACTACTTTAGGAGATACCATCGGAGTTATTGCTTCTGATGACGGTGTAATTGATATGATTTATGGTGATGATTACACTTGGCTTTATTATCCTGGTTTATCTAATTATGTGTTGTATGAACACATTGTTACAGGCGGAAATGATAATATGCCAGCAGTATTCGCTATTGTTGACCTTGACTATGTAAATGTAGAAGATGTCGATTTCTTCCAGAACATGCAACTCACACTTGCTCCAAACCCCACAGCTGACATTCTTTCAATTGCTTATGCAGTGAATCAGAACATGAATGCTCAGGTTGATATCATAGATATGAACGGACGCATTGTTTATACAGCTGATTTTGGATTTATTACAAGCGGTGCTTATGGATACACAGTTGACGTAAGTGGTTTTGCTGCTGGTCAGTACTATGTAAGTTTTGCAACAGATGCAGGTCGTCTTACCAAAAAACTGATTGTTCAGTAATTCTAAAAAATATTTTTTAAAAAAAAGCTGTCCAAACCGGACAGCTTTTTTTATCTTCTTCAGTTTGTTATTTTTTTTTTATTTTTGCAGAAATTTTCAAAGCAATGTCTCCAAAAGTTCTCATTTATTCAGGCCAGGCAAGTGAGTATCTTGCCAAAAAAATTGCCAAAGCCCATGGTTCAGACCTGGGGAAAGTCACATATACAAAATTTAGTGACGGAGAATTTGAAGTGTCATTTGAAAATACAGTCAGAGGGTCAGAACTGTTTATTATTCAGTCCACATTCTCTCCTGTTGATAATTTGTTTGAATTATTATTGCTCATTGATGCAGCCAAAAGAGCTTCAGCACATCATATTTATGCTGTGATGCCCTATTACGGCTTTGCCCGCCAGGACAGAAAAAGCAAACCACGTGTGGCAATTGGAGCAAAACTTATTGCCAATCTTTTATGTGCAGCAGGGG
This sequence comes from uncultured Bacteroidales bacterium, assembly GCA_964526285.1. Classification (GTDB taxonomy): domain Bacteria; phylum Bacteroidota; class Bacteroidia; order Bacteroidales; family DTU049; genus CAYMAZ01. The sequence continues at coordinate 12,323 of CAZGIW010000053.1, forward strand.
TGAACAGAATTATTACTATGGATTTGCATTCAGATCAGATTCAAGGATTTTTTGATGTGCCCGTTGATCATCTCTATGCTTCAACAATTTTTGTTCCTTATCTAATGAATCTGAATCTTCCAAATCTCATTGTAGCATCTCCTGATACAGGAGGAACTAAAAGAGCCAATGCCTATGCAAAATTTCTTAATTCAGACCTTGTGATTTGTTATAAGCAAAGAGAAAAGGCGAATCAGATAGGAGGAATGATGCTCATTGGTGATGTGAAAGGAAAAGATGTGGTACTGCTTGATGATATCATTGATACAGCTGGAACAATAACAAAAGCTGCCGATTTGATGATGGAATCAGGTGCAAACAGTGTCAGAGCAATGTGTACACATGCACTGCTTTCTTCAAATGCAGTAGAAAAAATTGAAAAATCATCACTTCAGGAAGTGATTGTTACAGATACAATACCTGTAAAGCAACAATCAAACAAATTAACAGTACTTTCAGTTGCCGAACTTTTTGCTGATGTCATTCACCGAAATATCAGATGTGAATCTATCAGCACTCACTTTAATATTAATACTATTATTTAATAACACTTTAAAAATTAATTTAAAATTATGAAAACAGTATCATTGAGCGGTTCTCTCAGAGAGAACGTAGGGAAAAAAGATGCTAAGACCATTCGCAAATCAGGGCTTGTTCCCTGTGTTATATACGGTGGCAAAGAGCAGGTTCATTTTACAATGGATGAACGCAATTTTAAAAATCTGGTGTTTACACCCGAAGTTTGTTTTGTTGATCTTGATATCAGCGGAAAAAAATACGCTGTCATCCTTCAGGATGTTCAGTATCATCCTGTTACAGACAAAATTCTTCATGCGGATTTTTTGGAACTGCTTGATGGGAAACCCATTAAATTAAGTGTTCCTGTTCGTCTTACAGGTACTTCTCCAGGAGTTTTAAAAGGCGGTCGTCTTGCATTAAAGCTCAGAAAAATTCCATTGAAAGCCATGGCAGATGATATGCCACAGGAAATTGTACTCAGTATTTCTAAACTTGAAATTGGAGATAAAATCAAAGCTTCTCAGGTGAAATCAGATAAATATGAATTGTTACTCAATGAAAATGTTGTTCTCGTGATGATTCTGAAAGCAAGAGCTGTTGTTTTGGAAGAAGGTGAAGAAGGTGAAGAAGGAACTGAAGGCGCAGAAGGAGCAGATGCAACTGAGGCAAAGACTGATGATTCAAAATCAGAAGAGCAGAAATCTGAGGAATAGATTTTTTCTATCAAAAAATATTAAGACCCCGGCAAGAAGTCGGGGTTTTTTTCAATACTTGCATCATAAAGGACTATTCTTATGGGTTTGTTGAAAAAATTAATTCATATTTTTGCCGCAGAGAAAGAAATCATGTATTCTGAAAATAAATTTCTTATTGCTGGACTAGGAAATGTGGGAGATAAATATCTAAACACCCGACACAATGCCGGTTTTCTATGTGTAGATGCTTTGGCGAAGGAATACGAGACTGAATTTGTTGATGGTCGCTATGGATTTACGTGTCAGTTCAGGATTAAGAATAAAACCATCATCCTGCTGAAACCCACCACATTTATGAATCTCAGTGGAAAAGCGGTTATGCACTATATGGAAAAAGAAAAAATTGCCCCTGAAAAGCTTTTGATTATTGCAGATGATGTGGCTTTGCCATTCGGACAGGTCAGAATCAGAAAGAAGGGTGGGGCAGGAGGTCATAATGGGTTGCAGAATATTATTGATTTACTTGGCAATTCAGAATATGCACGTATACGCATTGGTATTGGAGATCATTTTGTAAAGGGCTATCAGTCAAATTATGTTCTTGGGCAATGGGATGAAACAGAACTGAAATATTTGCCAGAAATTGTAAAACATGTTTCAGATTCCTGCAAAACATATGTGATGTCGGGAATTGATATTGCCATGAACAAATTCAACAGCAGAGAAGTAATCACTAATAATAATGAAAATACTACTAATCAGTAGTGCAAAACTCAACATTGTTGACAACAATTAATTAAATTTGCAAAATCAAAGGCTCCGTAGTTCAATGGATAGAATTTCAGATTCCGGTTCTGAAGATGGGGGTTCGAGTCCCTTCGGAGTCACACAGAACTTAAAAAATTTTACCTGACATTTGCGACGAAGGGATGAGAAGTTTATCCCGTTAAGCGAAGCGCAACGGGAAGTCCCTTCGGAGTCACACAGAACTTAAAAAATTTTACCTGACATTTGCGACGAA
>CAZGIW010000053.1:14696-26896 GCA_964526285.1 uncultured Bacteroidales bacterium
GATGAGAAGTTTATCCCGTTAAGCGAAGCGCAACGGGAAGTCCCTTCGGAGTCACCACTTTTGCATGGCAAGTATCTAATTACTAATGTTTTGCAGTTTTTAAATGTGAAATAGGTGACAGATTTGTATTGCTTTAAAACTTACCAACTCCTTTATTCATCCGGTTGTGCCCCGGCAACCATCGAAGCAATGAGGGCTGCCATGCTTTTTGCTGAATGTGGCGACCAGTGAGTATCATCATAAAAATACACATCTTTCATTGATTCTGATAGTTCCTTTAGCCCTTGTTTGGAATCTACAAAAAGATAATCCTTATGCATTTCTCTAAAATGATTGAAAAACAGAGGCTCATCAAACGTGCAATCAACAATATACTCGTAGTAAAAGTCAAACTTATCGGGACATGGCAAATAAATCAGAGTGATACCCTTTTGCTTTAGTTTTTTGTGAAGAATGTTCAGGTGCTCATTCATCTTCCAGATATTTTCCATTTGATTATTCTTTTCAATTGCCTGAATATCTTCAATATAGAAAAGTAAGTGTTTTGCTCCATTGGAAAATACTGACTCTTTGAGCATCAATTTATACACCATTTCATTGAATATCTGATTGCGAAGCACAGACAACCGAAACAGATTCATGGCTACTGTCACTGTTTCAGCAGAAGGAAAATATTTTTCCAAATCAATAAATGGTTCTTGTTGTTGAGAAGTACTGGCTTTTCCTTCCTGAATAAGAGAATGTATCTGTTCTGTTGAAAAAAAGAAAGCAGAGTCGGCTTGCAGTGCATAATCTGAGGTGTATCGTTCAACGGTTTGCAATACAACATATTTAACTTGATAATGTTCAAAAAAATCACTGTTTACAAGTCCATACAATGTGTGAACCGGATTCCAATGCAAAGAACGGTCATAATGCAGCACTCTCAAACCGTAGTCAGATACAAGAAAGTTTTGATACCCATAACCATTCTGTTCAGAAAAGGAATCACCTATAGTAAACACATCAAATGTTTTTTGGTCTGTTTCATCTGTTATTTTTACAAATTTCCGTTCTTCAGCAAAGTATTCGCGAAAAGCATCCCTGTATGATGGATATATATCGGGCAAAAAACCAAGCCTCAGTAAATCGCCTTTCTTTGTTGTGTGACACTGTAAAAAAAAGACCTGCATCAAAATGAGCGGAATTATAAACAAAAGGATTTGAAGTAGATACTTTTTCATGTTAAAACTGAAAATAAATAAATTGTTGTTCTTTTCCTCCGTGCCACAAAATGATAATCACAATGATATAATAGAATAACCATCTGGCAAATCGTGGCCATTTGATGCCAAATTTTTCCAGCGCATATTCGGAATCTCTTCCTTTCCACTCAAACAAAATAAAAAGAGTAAGAAGGATAAGCAGCCCATTCAAATGATTGATGTTTTCCAATGCAACTTCTTTATCACTCTTGATAAACATGTTTCGAATGAAAATGAATGCATGACTTATTGATTCGGCTCTGAAGAATATCCAGGCAAAACAGGTGAGAAAAAATGTCAGTAATATAGCACCTGTTTCTCTGAGTTTCGGAAAAATCCTGTTTTTAGCAACAATCTCCAGATTTCTCCTGTTTCTTCCGGCAAGCAGCAGGGGCAAAAAGTAAACAGCATTCAGTGCTCCCCAAACAATAAAAGTCCAATTTGCCCCATGCCACAATCCACTAACAATAAAAATAATAAACGTATTTCTTATAACAATTGCTTTTGTTGAGCGGCTTCCTCCTAGAGGTATATATACATAATCTCTAAACCAGGTTGAAAGAGAAATATGCCATCTTCGCCAGAACTCTGCCATATCACGTGAAAAATAAGGAAATGCAAAATTCTTCATCAAATCTATACCAAACAAACGCGCTGTCCCGATTGCAATATCAGAATATCCTGAAAAATCACCATAAATTTGAAATGCAAAAAACACAACCCCGAGAATTAGCATTCCGCTTGAAAAAGATTCGGGGGTCTGAAAAATCAAATTCACAAATTCGGCACAACTATCAGCAATGACAATTTTTTTAAATAGACCCCATAAGATTTGTCTCATACCATCGGCAGCTTTGCCATAATCAAAATAAATCTTTGATGTAATTTGAGGCAAGAGACGTTTTGCCCTTTCGATTGGACCAGCCACCAACTGAGGGAAAAAACTCACAAATGCAGCAAATGAAATCAGATCATCAGTGGGCTTCATTTGTCGTCTGTAAACATCAATAGTGTAACTGAGAGTTTGAAATGTATAAAAACTAATCCCCACAGGCAAAATAATGTTGAGCGACCCAGTGCTTATTTCGCTACCAAAAAAAGTAAACACACGTGTAAAATTCTCTATAAAAAAATTGTAATACTTAAAAAAACCAAGCAATCCCAAATTGGAGAAAATACTAAGCATAAGCAGAGTTTTACGCTTGAATTGGTTTTGTTCTCTGCCCAATGCAACACCAACAACAAAATCTATCAAAGTGCTAAAAATAATCAGAGACAAAAACCGCCAGTCCCACCAGCCATAAAAAACATAACTCGATGCAACTATAATGAGATTTCTTGCTTTCAACCATGGTGAAAAAATCCAGTACACTGCAAAAACAATCGGCAGAAATACAGCAAAGTCAATGGAGTTAAAGAGCATTCAATCCAATTTTTAACACTTGCAAATGTATAAAAAACTAAAAACAGAATTCAAAGAAAGAATTAATAATGAAAAATTAAATTTCCTGTAATCTGAAATTTCAAATATTTGACTCTGTGAATTCATCAGTTTGAAAAATCATGAAAGTATAAGGGTTCTTAACTTTTCAGTTAAAACAAATATCTTTTCAATTTTTGGTTGTTCTAATTCCCAGTGGTTTCTCACTATCACAGAAACGGTGCTTTTGCCTTTAAGTTGAGGACAGAAGTCCATGTTTATGGTGTTGAAATATATCCTGATTCTCTGATCAATCTCAATAATTTCTAACATTGAATTATGAATCAAAGGTTTGTATATTATTTTTTCAATCTCCTCAAATCCATTTCCTCTTATGATAAAATCAGAGTTAATATAATGACTGTCAGTTTGATTTTTTTTCAGGGGACCAATGAATGGTATTCGATTCCAAAAATTGCTTTTTCCGATAATCAGATTACAATTTTTGCTGACTTCATGTGAAAAAGCCATTCCCCAAAACATTGAAAAATCTGATAGATTGGATGGATTACTATACCACAGCATAACTGTTTCGGATTGAGCATCTTCAATAATTGCTGTTCTTTTTGTGTGACCGTATCTGTGAGATATTTTTTCTTCACTTGCAGATATCATTCTATGGGAAGATAATGCAATTTTCTTAAGCAAATCAAGAGATGATAAGTTATTGTTTCCATGTGGCATATTAAAACCCTTCAATTTTAATTCCTGTATAAAAACTTTTCGCCCGTTTCTTCTATGATGCGTTTTTTCCACTCATCAGGATAGTCAATATGTTCCGGTGGAAGCGGATAACCATAGGGATTGCGCAAAAACTCTCCGTTTTCTTCCTGTTTCACATTGCCGTCCATATATTTAACAAGCAAAAATTCAAACAAACGGTGCCAGCGCTCAACTGCATAATTTCCTGCGTTTTTTGAATAATTTGTAAGCAGTTGTCTTACACTTGTCATGTTTTCGGGATGTTCTTTCAGAAGCTGAATTGCAAGTTCATCATTTTCTTTAACAGACTGATAAAACCCATTTTCAAGTTCACTTTGCCACTTTTTCACATCTTGTATCATCAAATCATACCTGAGATATACAAAATTTGAAACTTTGTTAAATGCCCAAAATGCTGAAGTAGGACTGTAGGTAAGAATATCACCATTTCCTTCGGCATAACTTTCAGGTACTTCGTTAATTCCACAATAAAATGGCACATACACAGTTGAACCAGCATCATCTACGCTGAACCAGATAATGCCTCCAATGGGGTCGGGGAGCCATGATCGTGCCTGAGCAACATATGAAAACCCTGTTTGCTGAGTCATGGTTGCTCTTTCATGAAAATATGTCTGCCCTTCATATTTCCATGTAAGTGGTCGCCATCTGTATGGACAGCTATGTGGGCCTGCACCAATATCCTGTGTCATATCAAATTCTGTTCCCTGCAGATAATCCCGTTTATTCTCAATAAGATCGGCAACACTAAGCTTGCGGTTTGGCTTGATGTATAAAGGCATTCTGTTTGTCAAATCAAATCCGGCAGCATAATCTTTGTATTGTTCCATATCATCATGAAAACGACGAAAGAAAGCCCATACACGCATTTCGCAAAAGCGAGCAGCTCCGAAATCAAGTGGTGCATACACATCTGAAAAACTAAATTCACTGTCTTTGCCATCAAAATAATCTTTGCTTCGTGCAAATTCAATCACATCATGTGAATAAATAACTTCCACAGAAGGATTGTGAATGAGTTTCATGTGTTTTGAACTTACAGATTTTTTGCCGTCATGCAATGGAAAAGTAGTGATTCGGGCGTGATTAGCATGTGCTGAAATATATCCATCGGGGATTTTTATGGCCACCCAAACAGCTCCTTTGTTTTTGTTAATCATTTTTCCACTTTTTTTGTCCATCACCATTTCTGAACCTTTGCCAACGATTTCCATAATCCACACTTCGTTCTTGTCAGCAATGGAAAACGACTCTCCAGAACTGTAGTATCCATATTTTTCAACCAGTTCGGCAATAATCTGAATGGCTTCACGTGCAGTTTTTGCACGATCAAGTGCAATAAACATCAGAGCAGCATAGTCCATCAGTCCGGTTGAATCGTGCAGTTCAGGTCTGCCACCAAATGTTGTTTCTCCCATGGAAACCTGATGTTCGTTCATAAAACCTACAACATTATACGTAATAGGTGCCTGAGGTATGGTTGTAATGAGTCTGTTTGTGCTTCTGTCACGCACTTCAACAGTGGCATCAGGCCCCCATGTGCCTCCATTGCGAAAATAGAGTTCGCCATATCGTATGTGTGAATCAGCAGCATAGGTAATCATGGTGGAGCCGTCAACAGATGCACCTTTGGTGACAAGGTAATTGGTGCATGATAAAACCAGATTTGATTCTAAAGCAATAAACAGAGTTAAAAATACATAAAAATAAGTTTTCATAAGGAAGTAATTTTCTAATTTATAATTGTAGCAAAAATATCATTTTTTTAATGGTTTTGTTTTTTTTTTATAAAAACTTATTATATTTGCATTAATTATTCACTAAAACAATTTAATTATGAAAAAATTATTTACCTTTTTAACTCTTTTTGGTGTTTTGCTTGGTGTTTATGCGCAAAACAAAACAATTGATGCGTCTGGTAGCTACAAATACCAAGTACGTATTGACAATGAAAGAACACTTGAAGTCAATGCTGTTCCCTTTGCAATTTTGGCAGATAAATCCATCTGTATGATAACCCTTCAGGCAGATGATGTATGGGGTGACGGATCAGGTTATCAAATGTTGCTTGATGCAGATGCCAATACATTCGGGGTGATTTTTCCCGCTACAGGTGCGTTTACTGTCTCGGGAGATGCCCCTGCAGGTGCATATGACGAGTTTGAATTCAAAATCCCTGTTAATGCAGATGGAGTTTTGACTACATCAAACATCATTATGAATGGTCAAGAAAGCATTTTTATTCCTGCCGGAACTTACGACTGGGTTATCACTAATCCTACTCCCGGAGACAGATTGTGGATTGCTTCAGATAATTGTGATCCTGGTAGAGCTGACAATGCAGTTTTTGAAGCGGGTTATCATTACACATTTGCAGTTTCATTCGGAGGAACAAATGACTGTGTAACTCATTCTTCTGCTTTTACTTCAGTTGAAGAGAATGCTGAAGTTGCAATAAACATTTACCCAAATCCAGCATCTGATTTTGTTGTGTTGACACAATATGCAGATGTTGATGTGTTTAATGTTTATGGACAGATTATTGGCACATACACCAATGTAAACGGTATTGATGTTTCTTCTTTTGATAATGGAATGTACATATTCCGTATTAGAATGGGAGAAAGTGTTATTTCTAAAAACATCTCTATTGTTAGATAGTATTTGATTTTGAAATATAAAAAAAGCTGTCTGAAAATCTCAGACAGCTTTTTTTATCCCCATCCTGTTGCTAAAAATTTGCCTGTAAGGAAATGACGAAATTTCTACCTGGAGCAGAAATACCCGAGGAGTAGGGTCTGTATCTTACATCCAGAATGTTTTCCACACCTGCAGTCAGGTTGAGAAACGACGTAGCCTGATAGGCAATTCTGAAATTCAGAGTTTGCCATGCAGGGGAGTATGGATTTCCTTCATTATCCAAAGCATACATATGAGGTTTTTCCTGCTCTGAAGGTGCAAGGTTTTCATTTGTGATGCTTCCGTTGAATAATACCACAAATTCAGCCCTCATTTTGTTTCTGCCATAACTTAGCTTTGTCATCCCGAAAAGCGGAGCAGCATGCCTCAATGGGGCCTTGCTTCCGTCATCCAATTCTTCCTCTCCATTCTGCCAGTTGATTGCTCCGTAGAAACCAAATCCGGCAGGGAGTTTCACTTCAAGACTTGCCGACACTCCATATACTTGAGCAAATGCAGCATTCTGAATGGATTGCACCCTGCTCATTTCTCCATTGTACATGATGCTGTCAGCTCCGTTGATTAGAAAATCGCGTCTCACCAATGCGTCCGCAAGATAGGTGTAGAATCCTGAAATATCAAGACGTGCTGATTTTCCAAACACTTTTGTGATTCCTGCCTCTGCACTGTATGCATATTCAGGTTTCAGGTCAGGATTTGGGACAACAACACTGCCTGGTTCAGATTCAAACACCTTGCCCATATCATCAATGTTGGGTGCTCTGAATCCGCTTGTGAGATTGGTGCTCAACTGCCAGTAATCATTGAGACGATACACCAGTCCGGCACTTCCGTTAACTGTTCCTGTGTTGAGGTTTGCCTCTGTAAATGGAAAGGGATAAAAAGTTGTGTCAAACACGCAGTTTGCAATCACATGACTGTATCGAATTCCAACCGGCAAATTCAGTTTTTCACCAACCTTATGTTTGTACAGGGCATACACTGCATAAGAGTTCCAAACTGATCCGTCAGGATATCTTGTTCCTACAGGTTCTGTTTCACCTGTCTCTCTGTTGGTTCTTGATGCAACTGAGTTGACAGTGTTAAACATTCCCTCAAAACCATACAACAATAGTCCATTTTTGGTAAGATATTTTGAAAAATCCAGATTTGCAGACAAAACTGAGACATTTTCTGTTTGATTTCTCAGCCAGTCATTGTTGAATCTCCTGTCGTTGCGGCTTTCCTCAAAATCCTGCATTGCAAGTGTGAAAATTGCCTTGTCATAAAAAACAGTTGTATCAGCATGAACAACATTCAGCGAGTGCATCATCCATTTCTGAGGACCATAATACCACTCTGCACTTCGGAGAACATCATTTCTATATTCAATCAATCGGTCATAACGGGGAATATCTCCTGTTGAGTTGTAAATAAAGGTATAAGTTGCATCCAGCTTTTTGTTTGGTTTAAAACGAATTTTTTGCATGAAATTATATGCATTATATCCTGAGAATTTCTGAAGCTTAGGGTCAGAATTGACAAACATGCTGTCCTTTCCGTTGACTGTTTCTGCATAGTGAGGCCTCATATATTCGTCAGGACCATTGCTGCCCATTCTCAGGTCGTCGAAATCTGAAACTCCTGCAACTGTTAGAAATGCCCATTTTTGAAAACCGATATTGATGTTAAGTTGTCCGGTTTTCTCATTATTGGCCGATGACCATCGGGTCATTGCTTTCCCATACACCTGCATTTTGTCGGTGGCACTAAATCCCGGTTCAAAGGTTGAAAACGCCATAACTCCACCAATGGCATCGCTGCCAAAGGCAACAGATCCGGGTCCGAATATCACTTCAGCCCGTTCAATATTGAAAGGATCAACAGATATTACATTCTGTAAATTTCCACTACGAAAAATAGCATTGTTCATCCTGACGCCGTCAACAACAATCAATACCCTGTTGGCGGCAAAACCTCTTATTATTGGACTACCTCCTCCCAGCTGACTTTTCTGAACAAATACATTGCCACTGCCCGAAAGCATGTCTGCTGCAGTTTGCGGATTTTGAAATGCAATATCCGAGTGACGTATAATGTGCATCTGTTCAGGACTTTGTGAATTTCCCTGTTGCCACCTGATGGCTGATACTACAAAAGGATTGAGCATGATTGGCCCCGGCTTCATGTGTACTTTGTATTTACTTGCCTTCAGCTGTTCAAGTGTGATGTATAGAGGTTCATATCCAAGAAGACTCAAAAAAAGTGAATCCTTTTCCCCCTGAAGAGAAACCATCACCTGTCCTGCCGGATTTGTCAGCTGAGTAGCATTTTGTCTTAAGTCATATACGGTTACAAACTCCAGAGGCTTTCTTGTAATTTCATCTTTGACTGTAATAAGCTGAGCTACACAAAGAATAGAAATACACATACCAATGCATGTGAAGATGATTCTTCTCATAAATTAGTGGTTAAAATTGTTTAATAGTAAAATTTGAAAAGTTTCTAAGAAGCACACATCAGCTCAGGAGGTGGCGTGGAAGGTGGCATATAAAAATTACTGCAAGTAGCTGAATATGCTGTATAAATTTCTTCAAAACTGTTTGTAGTGAATTGATTTTCAGACGCATGGGCAAAGAAAAGTGAAGAGCTGAATACTTTCAGAAACTTCCGTTGGTGCTGAACAGGAACATTGGACTCCAAGCCTTTTTCTACCATTTTATCGAGCCTTGCAAACAGACCTGACTCTTTCACATCATGGATGCACACATAAACCAGTTTCCCTTCAATAGTTTTCCTTTCAAGAATATCATACATCTCACCGTGATATCGGAATTCCCAGTCGTGAATCCATGTAAGGTTTGCATCATCAGCTTCCAGTTGGTCGGCATAAAACAGAAGACGTTCTTCTTCCGGGACTCCGTTTTTGATTGTTTTTTTCATTTCCTTACGCACAAGAAACTGTTGTTGTTTAAAAACAAAAACAGGGAACCATGCCATCAGCAGAAGATGAACTGCAAGAAGAACAGAAAAAGCTTGTCTTAGAAACATTGTATGCAAAAGTAATAGTTTTTTAACAACATAATCAAATTGTTGTTTGCTGTTCACCATATAATAATGTTCGTAGTTTTAGCCACGAATACTCCGACAAGTGCTACAGTGAGCAATTCGACAAGCTTATTTCGGCAGGCTCAATACATCGCATTGCAACACTAGTCGAACTGCTCAGTACAAGTCCACGAATTTCCACGAATATGTTGCACTAAGCAATACAAAAGGCTTAATCATTATCTCCCTTTTATGTTTTTGTCACAAAATTTGCAAAAGAATCTGTCTTTTTCTGAAGGTCTCTGTTTGGGCAAATTTTTTGCCAAAAACAAAAAGTTTTGTTCCTTTTTCAACGGGCTGAAGCCCGTTGCTAATGTGTTTATTTGTCTTGTATTATTTCTTTATTTGCTCAGGGCTAAAGCCCTTCACACAGCAATTTCAACAAAACAAACTTAGCCTTTTGTATTGCCTGTATTTCCTGCTAACACAAAAATGTGATGATCAGTTACAATTGTTTTCGGCCTGTTTTTTGCAGCGTCTGAAATCGTTAAAAAAATCATTGTTATGAAAAAATTGCTTTTTTTACTTGTCGTTTCGGGGTTTTTCCTGTTTGCATGTGATCCTTATCCGTATGATTATATTGACAATACACCAAAACCAGAAAAGTTTCAACTGAAAGGATATGTGCATGATGCAGACTCTCTGTGGTCTTTGGAAAATATTATGGTTTTAATGAAGCCAGAATCTGTAAATGATACATTTTTCACATATACTGATTCAACAGGGCAGTTTGGTTTTAATTTCGGACGAAGTTATGGGTGGTCGGCAATGCTGATGTTTCGGGATACCGCTGGAGTATATGATGACCTGGATACATTATTTTTGTGTTCTGAAAGGGATTTTGCAGCAGGATTACGTGAATTTTTTGTAAATTTGTAAGTTGTCACAGAAAAACCAGTCTGCTGACAACATGAAAAACAGTATGTTTGCAAAAAAATACTCTTATGAATACCATTGAAGTTTGCCTTACTCCTGTACTTTACAAACACATGCTCACATGTCACCACTTTGGTGTTGCTGTGATTGATGTTCTCAGGGCAACCACCTCAATTACAACAGCCTTTGATTTTGGTGTGAAGGAAATTTTTCCTGTGGCCACAGATGAAGAAGCCCTTGCCTATAAGGAAAAAGGATCTCTCGTTGCAGCAGAACGTGACGGAATTACTCTGGATTATGCAGATTTCGGTAATTCACCATTGTTTTTTCGCAATACCGAACTACAAGGTAAATCCATAGCCTACAAAACCACCAATGGCACACAAACAATCAAAATGTTGGAAAGATCAGAAAGAGTATTGATAGCTTCTTTTTTGAATCTTTCAGCCGTTGTGAAATGGTATGAAAAATATGGACTGAATGCAGTACTTTTATGCTCAGGCTGGAAAAACAAATTCAATCTTGAAGATGCTTTGCTTGCAGGTGCTTTGGTTGAAAAACTTCAGCAGTTACCCGATTATAAAATTGACTGTGATGCTGCACATGCCGTTTATGATTTGTGGCAGGTAGCAAAAGATGACCCTGTGGCATATATTCAAAAAGCAATGCACCGCGAGAGATTGCGTAAACTGGGGCTTGATGATGTAATTGAGTTTTGTTTTACTCAGGATATATCCAACTCCATGCCTGAATATGACGGGGTAAAAATTGTTGATGTTAGCAATAAATAATATTGAAATATGAAAATCAGAATCTTATTTGTTCTCGTTTTGGCTGGTTTTCTGATATTTCCGAAAACTGCTTTATCATGGGGATTTTATTCTCACCGTGTTATTAACCGCCATGCTGTGTTTTGCCTGCCTTCGGGCATGATTGGGTTTTATAAAAAACATATTGAATATCTTACCGAACATTCAATTGATCCCGACAAAATCAGCAGGGTTGATCCTGATGAAGCGCCCCGACATTATATTGATATGGAGTATTTCGGGAATCCCGATGATATTCCTTTGTACTGGAAAGATGCTGTAAAAAAATACGGGGAAGATTCTCTGAAAAGTTTCGGAGTTCTGCCATGGCACATATCAACAATGCTTTTCCGGCTCACCGAAGCCTTCAAGGAGCAGGATGCTTTCAGAATTCTAATGCTCAGTGCCCGGATTGGACACTATGTGGCTGATGCAACAATGCCATTACACACAACTAAGTATTATAATGGAAGAACTCCGGAGGAAAGAGGGATTCATGCATTTTGGGAAACCCGGATTCCTGAACTGTTTGCATCTGACTTTCAGTTTTTTGTGGGGAAAGCCGAATATATCGAAAATGGTCAGATCAAGGCATGGGAGTTGGTGCATGCAACTCATGCACAGGTTGATACAGTATATGTGGTTTATGAAAACCTCTTAAAAGCTTTTCCTTCAGATAAAATTTATGTGTATGATACAAGGGGAACAGTGACAAAAAGAAATTATTCACGTGAGTTTGCCGAAGCTTTTGAAAAGCAGTCTAATATGATGATAGAACGGAATATGAAACTGGCAGTCATATCTGTGGCAAGTTTCTGGTACACTGCCTGGGTCAACGCAGGTCAACCTGACCTTGACAGACTCATGGACAAAGATGTTGTGAAACAAATGAAAAAGGAAAAGAAGGAAATTGATGAAATGTGGCGCACGGGCAATGCAAAAGGAAGACCCAATCCGGAGGATGAATAAGCTGATAGTTGAGTCTGAGCATCTCTATTCTTCACATAGTTAATTTCAGGGCGTGAAAACTGAGAGAATTTCTAATTATTATGGCTTAGGCTGAGGCTTAGGCTTAGGCATTGGAACAATAGAACAATTGAACATTCGAAGTTAGAAGTATATATTGGTTAATACTTAATTCGTAAAATTTGTAAAATTCGTATTTAGTAGTGCAAATTAGTATTATTAGATTCTTCACTTCGCTGCGCTTCGTTCTGAATGACAATGGGTCAAACCGCGAAAAAAAATAAAACCAAAAATCGCTAGCGGATTCTCTTGAAG
>CAZGIW010000054.1:0-26706 GCA_964526285.1 uncultured Bacteroidales bacterium
CTTTGCGTGCAACACTTGTAAATGATGAGGAGGTAAATTTGTATGGTGATGTGACGTTGGTGAGATAAAACACACTTATTTTCATTTAAAACAATATTTTTATTAATATTTTAACTATTTTTGCGCAAGAACCCCACAAGTAAATTATTATGAGAAAATACTACTTTATTGGCATTGTGACACTTTTTTTTAGCTCTTTTCTTTTTGCACAAACATTTGATATGCCCAGTATATCAGATTCCCGGGTGGCAACCAATGATATTTGTACTGACTGGCAGGTGACTAATTATGGTACTGCAATTTCAACAACCGTTGCCCATTGGACATGGTATGGGCCTGGTTGTGGTGAAGGTGTAATCAGGGGGCTTTGGCAATTTGATTTGAATCCGGCAACAGACCATACTATGTTGTATGATAATAGAGCCACTGTGCATTTATTTTTTCCTACAGGAAGTGCAGAAGTTCATAATTATGTGGGTGGTGCAACGAATAATCAATTTTATGTTGAAAGAGTAACACAGTCATGGAATGAATTAACAGTGACCTGGAATAATCAACCAAATGTGACGACAGTCAATTCCATTTTAGTTCCATCAAGTTCAACAAATCCTTCATCAGAGGATTATATCATTGATATTTCAAACCTTGCATATGAATGGATTTGTAATGGTGAACCAAATTATGGCATCAAACTTAGAATGTGGAGTGAAAGTGAACTTTATCGCCGTGTATCTTTTACAAACAGGGAATGGGCTGATGCTAACAAAAGGCCATTTTTGAGACTTCAGTACGCAAAAATTGATGCTACGGCTCCCGATACAATTTGTATGGGAGATAATTTTGCAATTAATTGTATATTAACCAATGCCAATAATCCGGCACAATATTCTTATACCTGGACACATTTAAATTCCAGCACAACATACACAACTCAAAGTGTAAATATGCCACAACATTCGGCAGGGTTAAATACATATGTGGTGGATGTAACAAATCCCTGGTGCCAGTCCGCAACAGACACAGTCTATATATATGTAGTAGGTGCTGGCTCAGTAACAGTCAGTGCTCCTTCCACAACAATTTGCAATGGAGAAAGTGTTGTGTTGACTGCTTCAGGTGCATCTTCTTATCAGTGGAGTCACTCGCTTGGTAGCGGAACCATTCAGACAGTATCACCATCGATAACTACCACATATACAGTAACCGGAAGTGTTTCAGGCTGTACAGCCACTGGAGAAATCACAATACAAGTCATTGATCAGGCCGATGCAACGATAATACCATCCGGTCCATATTGCGAAAATGATCCTGCTATAACACTCACTGCAGCAGATGGGGGTGGATTTTGGAGCGGAAACGGAATCACAAATCCAGCTCTCGGAACATTTAATCCGGCAGAAGCCGGATCAGGAACACACATTGTAACCTATGGTATATCCGGACAATGCGGAGACACAGCAAGTATTGAAATCATTGTGCATGATGTTCCCTTTCCAGTGGCAACAGCAACAGACGAAAGCTGCACTGGTGGTTTTGACGGAGAAGTTGTTGTGAATGTGACAGGTGGACTTCCTCCATACTCTTTTCTTTGGTCTCCCCTCGGCTCAGGAAATCATACTACAGAAATGGGTCAGGGAATATACACTATTACAATTACAGACCAGCGCGGATGTTCTCAAAGTGTAAATGTTACACTTAACGACCCGGGAGTTCCCTGTGAAATTACAATCCATCATTTCTATGTTCCTAATGTTTTCTCACCAAACGGCGACGGTGAAAATGATGTGTTATATGTAAGAGGTGACGGCATAGAAACAATTGAATTTCTCGTTTTCAATCGCTGGGGTCAGAAAATTTTCGAATCTACGAGCATAGCAAATGGGTGGGACGGAACATTTAATGGAAAACCCCTTGATGCAGGAACTTTTACATACAGTATTAATGTTTATTTTACAAACGGAGAAGTCTTGAAAGACAGTGGTAACATTACTCTCGTTAGATAGAATTTGATTCATGCATTTGATTTCATATGGATGTGGGAAAAAGGGCTTGCTAAATTTTTGCTGATTATCTCTCAAACTTTTTTATTTGCCGGTTTTTTTATGCTTTATGTCATGTATGGCATTTATATACATTATAATAATGTTAAGATGCTGCATTTTTTTGTAATTTTGAATCATAATTCAAAAGCTTATGATAAAGTTACTAAAATTGTGCTTTTTTGTATTGGCTCTTACTTCAGTATCCTTAAATTTGCTATCTCAGGATGTATCTGTGACCGGCAAAGTAGTAGAAGCCCGTACCAACTTTCCTGTTGAAGGAGCCCTTGTAAGTACCGGTGTTGTGGACACAAGAACAGATAATGACGGAGCATTTACCCTGACACTGCCTTCAGGCTTTTACATTTTTAAAATAACAGCTGATGGGTATGATATGCATAAAACAGATGTCAATGTTGAGAACGAATCTATTGACCTTGACATCATATCTTTAGCAATGTCAGGTTCAACAGTGAATGTGGGAAATATGGATGAATCTGTGGTTTCACTTGCTGCGCTGGAGAGTGATAAAGTTGACCAGAATATTTCTGGAATTCTGGCAAACAGTCAGGATTTTATCCTTTCTTCAGCTGCATACAATCTGGGTTTTATCCGTTATCAGTTTCGTGGTTATTCTTCTAACTACTATGATGTATATATCAACGGTATTCCCATGAATCAGGCTGAAACAGGTCGTCCTGTATGGTCAGAATGGGGAGGATTGAATGATGCAATGAGAAATCAGGAGTCATACAATGGCTTAACTCCTGCACATTTTGGAATAGGAGGGTTTTCAGGACTGAGCAATATTAACACAAGACCTACTTTGATTCCTAAACAGTATAAATTTACATATGCTGCATCAAACAGAAGCTATAATAACAGAGTTACGCTTACATACGGAAGCGGTCTCCTGAAAAACAACTGGGCATTTGCTGTCAATGCTTCCAAAAGATGGGCAGAAGAAGGTTACGTTGAAGGAACCTGGTATGATGCGTATTCAGTTTTTTTATCAGCAGAGAAAAGGATTAATAGCAAGCACAGTATCGTGATTTCTGCATTTAACTCCCCTTATACAAGAGCACTTCAGGCTCCATCAACTCAGGAAGCATACGATTTAACCGGATCAAATTTCTATAATCCAAACTGGGGATGGCAGGAAGGTGAAAAAAGAAATGCTAAAGTAAGAAAACTCACCAAACCCACACTTATTGTAAACCATTACTGGACAAAATCTCCCAAATTTAGAGTGAATAATGCGTTGTCATATTCCTATTCCGATTTTGGGACCACATCTTTAAATTGGTATGACGCACCTGACCCCAGACCTGATTATTATAGGTATTTGCCTGGCTATCAAACAGATCCTTATATTCAGAGTCTTGTTGCTGATGCCTGGCAGAATGACCAAAGTGTAAGCCAGGTTAACTGGAACAACATGTATCAGGTCAATTATCTGCAAAACCTTGACGATAGTCAGGCAAAATATATGATTGAAAACAGAAAATCAATCAGTCATACTGTAAACTGGGCTCCCAATTTCAAATGGGATTTTAATAATTCTATGAGTTTATTTGGTGGTGCAGAACTTCAGCATTATCAAAGTGAAAGTTTTAAACTCATTCACGATTTGCTTGGTGGCGAATACTGGTTAGATATTGATCAGTTTGCAGAAAGAGATTTTGCAGGTGATACTGCAGTGCTTATTAATGATCTTCAGAATCCCGATCAGAAGCTAACTGAGGGTGATAAGTTCGGTTACAATTATAAGCTTTACAGAAACAGAGGTAAATTTTGGACAATGTTCAATTTCTCCCGACCAAAATATGAGTTTTTTGTTGCATACAGTATGCTCTACACAAAATATCAGAGAGAAGGACAAATGCAAAATGGTCGTTATCCTGACAATTCGCTTGGGAAAAGTGATGCCCTTGATTTCTATACTCACACATTGAAAGCTGGATTCACTTATAAAATGACAGGACGTGATTTCTTTAAGTTGAATCTTGGCTATATGACATTGCCACCTGCCTTGTCCAATGTTTTTATTGTGCCTACAATCTCAAACCAATATATCAAAAACATTGATACAGAGCAGGTTCTTGGTGGTGATGTAAGCTATTCTCATTCAGGAAGAAGAATTTCAGGTCGCATTTCTTTATATCAAACCTATTTTGAAAATCAAACACATTCGATCAATTTTTATCATGATGATTTGAGAACTTTTGTAAACTATACTCAGACAGGTATTGATAAGATACATCAGGGGATTGAAGCTGGAGTTTCTGTTGATTTGTTTCAGGGATTAACCTGGACAACATTTACCAACATTGGAAACTATCTTTATACATCAAGACCTGACGCAACTATTTCATATGCCAATGGATCAAAACCAGACACATCAAAGACTATTTATACAATGTATTTCTTTGACTATGGTTCGCCTCAGTTTGTTGCAACAAGTGGGTTCAGATACAATAGCAACAGATTCTGGTTTGTCAATGTGAATGTAAATTATTTTGACAAATATTACATGTCATTCAACCCTGAAAGAAGAACAGAGCAGGCAATTGCAAACTTAGGACCTGACGACCCACTCATTGATTTAATAACAGAACAATATCAGTTTGATAGTGGCTATACAATAGATATTTCGTTTTACAAATCATGGAAAATTAAAAACAATTTTATTGCATTTAATATCGGAGTTAACAATGTTTTAAATAATCAACAGCTACGTTCAGGCGGTTTTGAGCAAATGAGATACGATTTTGAAAATCAAAATCTTGACAAATTTCCTCCAAAGTATTTTTATGCTTATGGAAGAAATTATTTTGCAATGCTGTCTTATCGGTTTTAAATTTATCAGTAATTAAATTAATATCACAATATGAAAACAACATTCAAACTACAATTATTCGCATTCAGCCTCATTGCTGCCATGTTGTTTGTGTCATGCATCAAAGAAGAGTTTGATAAACCACCCGTTAATATCCCTAGTGTTGATTTTGAATCAAATACTACAATTGCTGATTTGAAAGCAATGTATAATGGCGACCTGGATTCAATAACAGAGGATATCATTATTCAGGGAATTGTCATTGCCAACGATGAAGGCGGAAATATTTATAAAACAATGTATATCAGGGATCATACAGGTGGACTGGAGATAAAACTTGATGAAACAGGCCTTTACAATGAATATAAACTCGGACAACGCGTGTTTATTAAATGTCAGGGTATGTATATGGGAAAATACGGAGGTATGCAACAGCTGGGTTATAAATACAACAATGCCATTGGGCGCTTGCCTGCTATTCTTATCCCTAATCACTTTTTCAGAGACAGTTTGCCAGGAACAACTCCTCAACCAACAGTTGTTACTATTCCCGGAATTACAACTGCTCATTTGGGAACATTGATTAGATTGGATGATGTGTACTTTGAAGAACCGGGTCTTCCTTTTGCAGAAGCCTCTGCCACAACCAATCGCGTTCTGAAAGACGCTTCCGACAATTCAATTCTTGTGAGGACAAGCAATTATGCCGATTTTGCAACCAATATGACTCCTGCAGGAACTGGAAGTGTGGTCGGTATTATATCTATTTTTAATAGTGATTATCAATTGTATATCAGAAACCTTGACGATCTCATTGATTTTGATCCAGATGCCCCTGTGGCACAGTTGGTTTTTGGAGACAACTTTGATAGTGCTCCCTCTTCCGCTGATTGGACAATCTATAGTGTAGCAAGTAATGAAAACTGGGAATACAATGCAACTGATGAATGTATGGAGGTGAATGGCTATAATGCTGATGTTGCAAGCAACGATTGGCTTATTTCCAAAGCAATATCACTTGGTTCTGAAGCAACCGAACCATTTCTCGCGTTCAGAACCTGGACCAGATATACTGATACTGGCATTGCCTTTCCTGTGAAAGTATTCATTTCTACAGACTATTCAGGTACAGGTGATCCCACCTCTTCCACCTGGACTGAACTTACTGCAACGTTTCCTGCTGCTCATTCTCAAGTATGGACATCAAGTGGACAGATTGACATGTCTGCATATGTTGGTCAAACTTTTTATGTGGGATTCCAGTATTTGACATCAGGTACAGCAAGCAGCTCATCCTCTCAGTGGAAACTTGATAATGTGGAGCTGAAGGCAACTTTCTGATAGATAAGATTTTTCTGAAAAAACTGCACTAATCGAATAAAAACGTTTATCTTTGGAAAAAAAAATCCATGGAAGAACGATTATGTCTTGAATGTCAGCAACTTCTAACCGGCCGTGCTGATAAAAAATTTTGCGATGACCAATGTCGTAGTTCATACAATAACAAACTGAATTCCAATACATCAAAACTGATCAGAAATATTAATACTGTTTTGCGAAAAAACAGACAAATATTGATGGACTTGTGCCCTGATGGGAAACAAAAGATTAGAAAGGACAAGGTGATTTCCAAAGGTCTTGATTTACAATATCATACTCATACATATATTACAAAGGAAGGGGCTGTCTATAGGTTTTGTTATGATTATGGATGGAGAGAACTGGATGATGATTTTTTGTTAATTGTTAGAAATGAATAAAAAAAATGTAACATGAAAATCTCTGCCGAACAACGATAGACATATAACATTACGCGTATCGCAGCCGAATACCGATAAACGAAAAAACATATAATAATAGAAAAAACAAAACAAACATGAAAAAAATTATCATTATTTCAGTACTGATGTGTATGTTTTCTTACACAGGAATTTCACAACACTGGATGCAGGACTTGTATCTCAGAGGTGAACAAACAGAATTAACCTTTCAGGATTTGAAAGAAGCTTTCCACAATTGGGCAGAAGATCGTGATTTGTCAAAACTCAAAGGATGGCGTTCTTTCAAGCGTTGGGAATGGTTTTATGAACAAAGAGCCTATCCTGACGGAATCATTGAAGATCAGATGATTCACTACAAAGAACTGAAAAAATTTCAGGAGAATCATCCTGTGCATTTGAAAAATAACGGAAGCTGGACATCGCTCAATCCTGCCAGTTTGCCACCATCACCCGATCCCATGAGTATTCATGGCATGGGGAGAATTAACTGTATTGCCTTTCATCCAACTGATACATTTACTTATTACATTGGAGCTTCACAAGGTGGAGTTTGGAAAACCACTGATGGTGGCAATTCATGGGTGCCCCTTACTGATAATCTGCCTGTAATGGCAGTGAGTGATATTGCAATCAACCCTCTGAATCCGGATGTTATTTATTTGTCAACCGGTGATATTGATTATATCGGATATAATACTATCGCATCGGGCAGACCAATTCAATTTGGAATGGGACTCCTTAAATCAACAGATGGAGGTGTAAGCTGGGATACAACAGGTTTGAATTATTTGCCTCAACAGGGACAAATTACTCTGCTGCGTAGAGTATTTATAAATCCCAACGATACCGCACAACTTGTGGCTGCAGGAGTAAATGGAATTTTCTATTCTGATGATAGCGGAGTAACATGGAATCAAACTCAAACAGGTGTTTTTATTGACTTTAAGCAGAATCCTCAGAATCCAAATTCCATATATGCAATGGGATTCTATTTGCCAGGTATGAGTGGGAGTGGGGCCCGAATGTTTAAAACAGAAGATTTTGGACAAACCTGGAATGAACTCACAACCTCAATTCCTATCACCGGATCAGTGTTACGTACGGAAATTGCAATTGCACCTTCTGATACAAATCGATTGTATGCTCTTTCATGCAGCTACAGCGGTGGATTTCATTCGTTTCACAGGTCTGATGATGCAGGGCAAACATGGACAAAGGTAGCTTCAAGACAAACAGCTGACCAAGCTCCCAATATGCTGGGATGGGCTGATGGTGATTATTTTGGATTTGCTTTTCCGGGAGTACCACCAGATACAACCGGACAGGGCACATATGATTTAACACTCATTGTAAATCAGGAAGATAAGGATATTGTTTATACAGGTGGTGTCAATTTCTGGGGATCAACCAACGCAGGCGCAGGTGGTGATACTTCTACATGGAATGTGGCTTCTATGTGGCTGGGCTATTTTGGACCAAGTACACATGCAGATCAACACTGTATGGCATATCACCCATTTACAGGAGAATTGTTTATCGGAGGTGATGGCGGGTTGTATAAAACTGATACTTTGATTATTGGTGATTTGGATGCAGTTCTTTCATGTATAAATCTTGTAACTTTTGAAATAATTCCCGGATGTTATGACTTGCCTACACAATGGGAATTTCTTTCACATGGAGTGCATAACACTGAGTATTATCGCCTTGGACTTAGCCGTGCAAATCCAGACATGGTCATTGGTGGGACACAGGATAATGGTACTTATCTATACAAAGACGGCAACTGGATTAATGCTTTCGGCGGTGATGGCATGGAAGCGATGCTTCATCATACAAACCAAAATATCATGTATGCAACGAATTATAACGGAGCTTTAAACAAATCAGTGGATGGTGGTCAAAACTTTACTTCAGGACTTGAAGCTCCAATCACTTCTTCAGGTGAAACAGGTGATTGGGTGACTCCTTTTGTCATGGATCCATGGAATCCCGAAATTCTATATACAGGATTTAATAATGTTTGGAAAAGTTCAGATGGAGGTGCAAACTGGAACCAGATTTCAACATGGGGTACTTCTCAAAACGTCAGAGCACTTGCAGTTGGACCTGCTCATCCCTACTATATCTACGCGTCAAGAGCAAATGCTCTTTTTAGAACAAATAATGGAGGACAGGACTGGGATAATGTGTCAAACGGTTTGAATATGGCACAGGCACTATTGTCATACATCACAGTGAGTTATCACAATCCTGAGGTAGCATGGGTGTCTTTCAGTGGTTTTGTGGATGGAAAAAAAGTTTTCAAAACTATAGATGCTGGTGCAACATGGCAAAATATTTCTCATAATATACCAAATGTTCCTGTGAGTACTATTGTTCATCAGGCAGGTGCAAATGTGCATGGAGATACACTTAATGGATTGTACGCAGGAACAGATATTGGAGTGTTTTATACAAATGATAGTTTGTTGCAAACAGCAGAACCATGGATACTGTTCAATGGTGGCTTGCCAGGTGTGATTATTAATGAACTGGAAATTCAATATGAGGCACAGAAAATTGTTGCTGCAACCTACGGAAGAGGATTCTGGGAAAGCCCACTTTATGAGGAAACTTTTCTCACAGATTTGAGCATTTCCAAACCGGAGTTCAATCCTATTTTCCATGTGTATCCCAATCCTGCTGATGACTTGCTGAATCTTAAGATTTCATCAACCTTGCCCGGAGAACTGGTGGCCGAAATCTATGACTTGCAAGGAAAAAAAGTACTTCAAACATTGTTTGAATGTGCCCATGATTTCTCAGGCACCATTGATGTTAGCAAACTTCAGTCCGGCTCATATTTTCTTTATGTAAAAAGCCAAAACACTGTCTATTCTGCAATTATCAGCGTGAGCAGATAAACCGGAAGTGATATTATAAGGCTAAGGCTGAGGCTTAGCCTTAAGACAAAAGATAGAAGATATAAAATATAAAATATTAAATATCAAATAGATATGACAGGGGTGGGGCTTTAGCAACCGGATGCCAGTGGAGAAATGTTGAATAATGAATTCTGAATGTTGAAGTGTATATTGCTTCGCCGACCTTGTCAGGCTGAAAGTCTGGTTTTATTTGACAAGCGATTTTTGGTTTTTATGCGTGAAGACCAAAGAGGCTGTCTCAAAACCAACTTTTACCGAAAATTATTATTACGATGACATTGAAGTGTGCTGAATTTCAACGAGTTTTACCCCATGTCCCCTTAAGGGGAACTCGCTGAAATTCAGAAGGATAGCGTTTCTTTTTTCTTTTATTTTCTGTGTGTCCCCTTTAGGGGATTTGGGGTAAACACGCAGAAAATAAAAGAGAAATGGGCGTTTTGATACAGCCTCTGTCCGACAGAGGAGGACTGGGGTCAAACCGCGAAAAAAAACCAAAAATCGCTAGCGGATTCTCATGAAGAATATCGAATGATGAATAATGAATGTTGAAGTATTGTTGGGCTTCGCAAAAACGCAGCAAAAGCTTCGTTTGAAAAAAATGAAAATAAGCAAATTATTTCTTATCTTTGTAATCACAAAACCAAACAAAAATGAAAAAAAGTATTTTTTTTATAGCAGTTTTATTTGCTGTATTTTCAGTATTTTCACAAAGTGACGATGCAAGAAAAACCACATTTGGATTATATGCAGGGGGTAATGTTTCAAAACTTCTAACTGATAGTGTGGATGATACCAAAGCCAGAGTCGGCTATCAGTTTGGCGCATTTTTCAGATATGGTGGAAGCCTGTTTTTCAGAGGAGATGTCTCAATGCACGCAATGAGTTCA
Source organism: uncultured Bacteroidales bacterium (assembly GCA_964526285.1). GTDB lineage: Bacteria > Bacteroidota > Bacteroidia > Bacteroidales > DTU049 > CAYMAZ01. Next base: position 10,474 of record CAZGIW010000054.1, read on the forward strand.
AAGTTGGTTGATACTCCTGATACCATGTCTGTTATCATAGGAAATGTAACGCCCATCGAAGATCAGGTGGATATTTTTTATATTCATGTGCCTTTGCAGGTTGGGTATAAATTGCTCAGTAGTCCCGATGGCACTTCTGCTTTATGGATTGCCGCAGGTGGATATTTTGATCAGATTTATCAGGTGAAAGACAATGATTTGGGAATAACAAAAGGAGATTTCAAAACATCATCCTTTGGTGTGCTTGGAACAGTTGGGCTTGATTTGTGGATACTCACCATGCAGTTAAATTATCATCATGGACTTACACCAATCTTTCAAACAGATGATGAATCCATGAAATATACATTGGCTTTTTCATTAGGAATTAAATTTTAAAAACCACATATTATGTTTCAATTACCTCAACTGCCTTATGCAGACAATGCGCTTGAGCCTGTTATTTCAGCTCAGACAATTTCTTTTCACTATGCAAAACATCACAAAGCATATGTGGATAATCTGAATAATCTTATACAGGGCACTCCCTTTGAGAATGCATCTCTCGAAGAGATTGTTATGAAATCAGAAGGAGGCATATTTAATAACGGAGCACAAGTGTGGAACCACACCTTTTACTGGAACTGCCTGACTCCAGGTGGAAGTATGCCACATGGAGAATTGATTTCTGCCATTGAAAGAGATTTTCAATCCTTTGAAAATTTTAAAGAATTGTTCTCAAAGGCTGCAGCAACACTGTTTGGTTCAGGTTGGGCATGGCTTGTCAAGGATCAATCAGGGAAGCTGTCTGTTGTTCAGGAAAGTAATGCAGGCAACCCAATGCGTAACGGGCTTACTCCTTTGCTAACTTGTGATGTGTGGGAACATGCCTATTATATTGACAAGCAAAACAGACGTCCTGATTATATATCAGATTTCTGGACAATTGTAAACTGGGATTTTGTAGCTGAAAATTTGAAGAAATAGGATTACTCTACCGTGACAGATTTTGCCAGGTTTCTTGGTTGGTCCACATTACATCCTCTGTATACAGCAATGTGATAAGCAAGTAATTGCAATGGAATTGTTGCAAGAAGGGGAGTAAGAAATTCTTCTGTTTCGGGTATTTCAATCACGTGATCTGCAAGTGCTCTCACCTGAATATCACCTTTTGTAACAACTGCAATAATTTTACCTTTTCTTGATTTCACTTCTTCAATATTTGAAACAACTTTTTCGTAGTTGTAGCTTTTTGTAGCGATAATCACCACAGGCATTTCTTCGTCAATAAGGGCAATGGGTCCGTGTTTCATTTCGGCAGCCGGATAGCCCTCGGCATGGATATATGAAATTTCTTTTAGTTTGAGAGCACCTTCCATGGCAACAGGATAGTTATAGCCCCTTCCCAAATACAGAAAGTTTCGTGCATCCTTATATATGTGTGATATTTCTTGAATTAAGTCATTACTTTTAAGAGTGGTTTCAATTTTTTGTGGAATTGAGTTCAGTGCAATAAGATATCTGTTGAACAGGCTTTTTGAAATCTCACCTTTTTTATATCCAATCATGAGAGCCATCAATGTTAAAAGTGTAACCTGAGAAGTAAAGGCTTTTGTAGAAGCAACGCCAATTTCAGGTCCTGCATGAGTATATGAACCGGCATGAGTTTCTCGTGAAATTGTTGAACCAACCACATTGCAAATTCCAAGTATCGTTGCGCCTTTTTCTTTTGCAAGCTTTATTGCAGCAAGCGTATCAGCAGTTTCTCCGGATTGTGATACAGCAATAACAACATCTTTTTCATTGATGATGGGGTTTCTGTATCTGAATTCAGAGGCATATTCAACTTCAACAGGAATCCGGGCAAGTTCTTCAAAAAGATATTCTCCAACCAAACATGCATGCCATGAGGTGCCACAGGCAATCATGATTATTCTGTTGGCGTTCATAATCTTGTTTTCATAATCAATAATGCCCCCAAGAGCAATAACTGATTTTGAAAGATTGAGTCTGCCGCGCATACTATCACTTACCGAACGTGGTTGCTCATAGATTTCCTTGAGCATAAAGTGGTCGTAACCCCCCTTTTCAATGGCGCTCAGACTCATTTCAAGCTGTTGAACATAAGGTGTTTTTTCCTTGTTTTTGATTGTCACAAGCTTCAAATCTTCGCCTCGTCTCATAATGGCAATTTCTTCGTCTTCAAGATATACTGCGTTCTTTGTGTGCTCTATGATTGGTGTTGCATCAGATGCAATAAAAAATTCATCATCATTGATTCCAATAACAAGAGGGCTGCTTTTTTTTGCAGCAATCAGCATGTTTGGTTCATCTTTTGAAATAACGACAACAGCATAAGCTCCGATTACCTGATTCAGAGCAATTCTTACAGATTCAACAAGATCTGTTTTCTCATTAATCTGAATATCTTCAATAAGATGAATTAAAACTTCAGTATCGGTATTGCTTCGGAATTCATAACCTCTTGATTTCAAGGCTTCTTTCAGAGTTGAATAATTCTCAATAATTCCGTTGTGGATAATGGCAAGTTTTTCAGATGGAGAATAGTGAGGATGTGCATTTTCATTGTTGGGCTCACCATGAGTAGCCCACCTTGTATGTGCTATGCCAATAGTCCCATCAAGATTTTGGCCTTTGATAAAGTTTTCCAAATCATTTACTTTTCCCTGTGTTTTGTAAACACGCAAAGAGTGATTAAGCAATGCAATTCCAGCACTGTCATAACCTCTGTACTCGAGTCGGTGAAGTCCGTTGATTAATATTGGGTATGCCTGTTTGGGGCCAATGTATCCTACAATTCCACACATATAAACAAACTATTTAATTAATGTATAAGTAATACAAAGTCGGGGCTTTTTTTCTCCTCCCAGCATTCCGTTCAACACAACCCTGTCGCCTCTTGTCGATGCACCTGAAACTATCAGAGCAATACCAAAATCTTCAGTTGTTTCTTTCAGAATTGTCTGGATATGTCTTGAAATATTAAACCGGTACTCTTTTTTGTCACTGTCATACTCTCCTCCAAATGTAGGAGAAGATTGATCAGAAATAAATGAATATGAGCCGTCTTCTCTGTATTTAACCAGAGTTAGTTTTGCAGGTATGGGATAGATATTGCTTGTATAATCCTCAGTATCAATGTAGAAAACGAGTTCTGCCTTGTTGATTAATACCGGATAGGGATTTATCAGGCTATTGATGGTTGGGAAATCAAGGTTTATCTTAGTTCCCCCGCGTGACTGGAGATATAGTTTTTCTGTAGGAACAGGATTATTTGACAATTGATTTTGAAAATCACTTGAAGCAACTGAATAATCATGCTGAAACATATTAAAACGAACGCATTTTTCATTTATGGGAAATGAAAAAGAAGCTGCACCATCATCAGTTGTATAATACATTGTGAGTTTAGTGTTGGTGTTCAGTAGATCAAAGTAATAAAGCCGACCTCCTATGTTGGTCGGAGTGGATTCAACAAGAATGCCTTTAAAAAAATCAGTAAAAAGGGTGTTGTTTGCAAGATCTCCGTTGTATGCTGCTTCTATTATTCTTTTACCAAGGTTTTTGTCAAGATGTATTCTCATATGAGGTGGATATTTTCCGTCACTGACAATCACTGAGTCCCGTAAGTTGGGAATGCATGTTTTTGTGCCTAGAAACATTTTCTTTTCAACAGTATGTGTTGAGTAATATGAGCTATCGTTATACAGCTTGTCATTTATTTCAAATACATTTACCTGTAGTGGATTAATGTATTTGTCATCCCCATAGTATCCTCTGTAAACCAGAGAAAGCACAACAGAGTCAACAACAGTACTTGTGGGAAACACAACACTTGAAGAAGGAATGTTGAGTTGTGTGCAGAATGAAGCCTGAGATTTTCCAAACACAGGGTCATTTAAAGTGCCGAGCAAGTACATTGCGGTTCTGTCAGATCTGACAGAATCTTCACCCAAAGTATAGGCATTGACAGTTAAAGTGTCACAGTACAAAACATTGATTTGATCTGAAGGTGGCTGAACATCAAGTCCTATGATTGAAGGTTCATTGCACTGGTAAATAAAAGGTAACAAAAGTACGTACCAATATCTTGCGGTTTTTTTTAATGCTTGTCTCAAGAGTAGTTCATTTTTAAAGTTGTTGACAAAAGTAGAAAAAAACCGTAAACAGGATCACTTTTTACGAAAAAACTTCTTCTCCTGAATAAATTGTTTCATAAAAATTCTGATAATGTTCACAGAAATTTTCATCAGAATGTTTAATGAACGGAATATTTTGTTCTTTCGTATATTTTACTAATTCAGGATGAATATTGTCTTCCACAAATACAACGCCATCGGCAAATTGCATACACATTTTCATCAGAGTAAGATAGTCAGGTGATTTTTTAATGCTTTCAAGATCTTTATCTTCCATCTCGGGAGTTTTAATCTTTAAATGAAATTCTTTAGAAAAACTATCTTCAAAACTATCATTGTATAATGAGAAAATCACTTTGCTATTATAAAATAATGGGTTTTCTTTAAAAACAGTTTTAATGTAAAAGGCAGTTAATGCAGCCATCCAGCCATGAACATGAATAATGTTAGGAGCCCATCCTAATTTTTTTACAGTTTCAATGACTCCACGGTTGAAAAATACCGAACGCTCATCATTGTCATCAAAAAACTTATCATTCTTGTCCCGGAAAGTGAACTTGCGCTGAAAATAATCTTCGTTTTCTATGAAATACACCTGCATGCGAGCAGACTGAATTGAAGCCACCTTTATAATAAGAGGATGATCACTCTCATTAATAATAAGATTCATTCCCGATAAACGGATTACCTCATGCAACTGATTTCTCCTTTCATTGATACAACCAAATCTGGGCATAAATGTTCTGATCTCCTTGCCGCTCTCCTGAACAAGCTGAGGAAGCTCTCTGCAAATTGTACTCATATTTGATTCGGGTAAGAAAGGGAGAATCTCATGGCTTACATACAAAACCTTAACCTTTTCCATATATTCTCTAAACTTTAATTAATAATTAACTAATGTTTTGCAAATTTACAAAAAAAAATTCAAATATTCGAATTTTCATTTTACCTTTGCCGCGTTTTTTTGCTATTTTAAGATGCTAATAATCAGTAAAAAATCAGATTTAATAGATGCTATTTCTGCCTACAGGGAACAAAACAAACAATCGGTGGGTTTTGTTCCAACTATGGGTTTTTTGCACTCCGGACACGGAAGTCTTATTGAGAAAAGTATACGGGAAAATGGACTCACTGTTTGTGATATTTTTGTCAACCCTCTCCAGTTTAATGATAAAAAAGATTTTGAAAAATATCCTGTTGATATTGAAAGGGATAAAAATTATCTTGAACAGCTGGGTTGTGATATTCTTTACATTCCACTTCATTCAGAATTATATCCAAATGGACATCAGCCTATGACATATGATTTTGGAGAACTGGAATCATTCATGGAAGGCCGCTTCAGAGCAGGACACTTTCAGGGAATGGCCGAAGTGGTGAGAATACTTTTTGAAATTGTGAAACCTGACAAAGCGTATTTTGGAGAAAAGGACTTTCAGCAATTGAAAATTATTCAGCATCTTGTCAAACAGTTTCAAATGCCAATTGAAATCGTGCCATGTGAAATTATTAGAGAAGATGACGGTCTTGCCATGAGCAGCCGAAATGCAAGATTGTCTCCCCAGCAACGTAATCAGGCTTCTTTTATCTTCCGTCAACTAACATGGTGTACTCAAAACTATAAAAATTATTCACCACCTCAGCTTCAGAAACTCATCACAGAAAAGTTTGAGAAAAACTCCTGTTTCAAACTTGAATATGTTGAATTTGCTGACCGTGAAACACTGAAATCAATCAATTCATGGAATGAATGCAGCTCAGCTGGTGTTTTTATTGCTGCTTTTTTGGGTGATGTGAGATTGATAGACAATATAATATTATTTTAGTAATTTTGCAAAATGATGCAAATAGAAGTTCTTAAATCAAAAATTCACAGAGTCAAAGTTACAGGCTCAGACCTGGATTATATCGGCAGCATCACCCTCGACGAGGATATGATGGATGCCGCCTCAATTATTGAAAACGAAAAAGTGCAGGTACTCAATCTCAACAATGGCGAAAGATTTGAAACTTACGTCATAAAAGGTGAAAGAGGTAGCGGAACAGTATGCCTCAACGGCCCTGCTGCAAGAAAAGTATTACCCGGAGATCTTATCATTGTTATATCTTATGCAATGATGCCTTTTGAAGATGCAAAAAACTTCAAACCCTGGCTGATTTTTCCGGATCAAAACAATAAACTCACTGAGTCTTGAAAAAAAAATCAATTGTTCAGATTCTGAAAATTCTTTTTTTTCTCGGAATCGGGTTTTTTTCAATATGGGGTTTTCTGAGAATTCTCACACCCGAAGAGAAAAAAGAAATTCTACAATCGTTTAAGCATGTGAAGTACGGATGGCTTGTGGCATCTATGGCAGTGGGTTTTGTGGCACACTACCTCAGAGCACTCAGATGGAATATGCTCATTGAACCACTTGGCGTAACTCCCAAAATTAAAGATACTTTTGCCGCTGTTGCTGTGGGATATATCGGCAATTTTATTATTCCACGTTTTGGAGAACTGGCAAGATGTTATGTGCTGAAAAAAACATCCGGACCAGCTGTTTCATCACTTTTTGGAACTGTTATCGTCGAACGTGTGGTTGATATGCTGGTGTTTTTATTCATGTTTATAATGGCGTTATACATATTTCTCAAACAAATGAAAAATATGGCTTCTGGGTTTTTGGCTGACTTTATGAACTCTTTTACTGAGCAAAAAATTATTATGCTTATTGTTATTATGATTGCAGGAATAACCTTGCTTGTGCTTATGTATGTGTTCAGAGAAAAAATCAGAAACAAACCTCTGCTGGGAAAATTATATACCTTGTTTGTAAAACTAAAGGAAGGCCTCCTTGCATTGTTCAGAATCAAAAGATGGCCCATTTTCGTGTTATATACATTTGTAATATGGGGGTGCTATCTGATAATGACCTGGTTGTGTTTTCTTGCTCTGGAGGAAACAAGCCACCTGCCATTGATGGCCGCGTTTGCTTCGGTTACCTTTGGAACTGTTGGAATTATACTTGTTCAGGGCGGAATCGGAGTATATCCCGCAATCGTTTCACAAACCCTTGTCATCTTTGGAGTTACCACTTCAATGGGATATGCAATGGGATGGATTACATGGCTGGCCCAAACGGTGATTCTTATTATCATGGGTATGTGGGCTATAGCTTATCTGATGTTTATTAAAGGATTGAAATTCAATGATATTAGAAAACATTCAGCAGAAAATTCTGAAATCTGATGCAGATGCACTGCATTTAGTTTCACAGTGGAAAAACAATCATGAAACGGTCGTTTTTTCAAATGGATGCTTTGACCTGCTTCACCCCGGGCATGTGATATATCTGGCAAAAGCTGCAGAACTGGGAACCAAACTCATTGTTGCAATCAATACAGATACTTCTGTTCAACAACTCAAAGGAAAAAATCGCCCGCTGCTTGATGAAAATGCCCGTTGCCTGATGATGGCCTCTCTTGGATTTGTGGATGCTGTTGTGTTGTTTGACGATGATACACCATTGCGCCTCATAAAACTGCTTCTGCCCAATGTACTTGTAAAGGGAAAAGATTATGCAATCGAAGAAATTGCTGGTCATGATGTGGTTTTGCAAAATGGAGGCAAAGTGGAAACCATCGAAATCGTGCCCGGATACTCAACATCAGCAATAGAAGAAAAAATTCTTGGCCGGAAAGGGGAATAGAAGGAATTTACTGTTCAGCATTCTCCCATTATTTTCTTAAATTTGCTCCAATTATTAAAATCAGTATGGATTATCTCAGAGAAACCAAAATAGAATTTCTCAAAGGTGTGGGATCTGTTCGAGCCGAGCTGCTCAATCAGGAGCTTGAAATCTATACCATGTATGACCTGCTGTTTTATTATCCATACAGATATATTGACCGCAGCAAAATGACTGCCCTTTCGCGGATTGATGTGGACGGTAGCTATGTGCAGTGCATGGGAAAAATTACTGATATTGCTGAAATGAAGGCCGGACCAAAAGGCAAAGACCGTCTTGTGGCTGAATTGAGCGACGGAAAAAATGCCATTGAACTGGTGTGGTTTCAGGGAGCAAAATGGGTCAAATCAAAACTGCAGCTGGGGGAAACCTATGTTGTGTTTGGTAGGCCTGCCAGATTCGGCACCGGAATCAGCATCACACATCCCGAGTTTGAAACCTATGCCGATTTTCTCAAACAACCTTTTAGCGAAGGACTTCAGCCAATGTATAATTCAGGCGAAAAATTGCGATCCAGGGGACTTGACACAAGGGGAATTGCAAAACTCACCCGAACTCTTATCAATCAGCATATTCAGAAACTACCCGAAACCCTTCCCCAATGGATCAGAGAAGAAGCCAAAATCTGTTCTCTGCAGGATGCAATAAGAAATATTCATTTTCCCGAAAATTTTCAGGCTCAGAAAGAAGCCGAACGAAGGTTGAAATTTGAAGAGATTTTCTTTTTTCAGCTCAATATGCAATTGAGCAAAATGGCACGCGAAGCAACAGTCAAAGGCATCCCGTTTGCTAAAGTGGGCAATCTGTTTCATGATTTTTATGAAGGAAAACTTCCGTTTCAGCTCACCAATGCCCAAAAAAAAGTAATCCGTGAAATCTGGAACGATTGTAAAAGCGGAAGACAAATGAACCGATTGCTTCAGGGAGACGTGGGAAGCGGCAAAACTGTGGTGGCACTTATGAGTATGTTGCTTGCCGCCGGCAACGGATATCAGGCCTGCCTCATGGCTCCCACCGAAATTCTGGCTCAACAGCATTTCAAAACCATTTCGCAACTCATGAAAGGAATGGATATTAAAATTGAACTTCTCACAGGCTCAACCAAAACAGCAAAAAGAAAAACCATACACGAATCGCTGAAAGACGGGAGTCTGAGCATGATGGTCGGCACACATGCTCTCATTGAGGACAGTGTGGAGTTTCAGAATCTTGGACTGGTTATTATTGATGAACAACATCGTTTCGGGGTGGCACAAAGAGCAAAACTCTGGAAGAAAAGTATCCAGCCTCCACATGTGCTTGTCATGACCGCAACCCCAATCCCACGGACACTTGCACTAACCACTCACGGAGATCTTGATGTGTCGGTGATAGATGAATTTCCACTGGGTGAGAAAAAAATCAAAACAATTCATTTCACTGATAAGCAAAGACTCAGGATGTATAAACTAGTGCGCGAACAGATTCATCTGGGACGGCAGGTGTATTTTGTGTTTCCGCTCATCAATGAGTCGAACAAACTCGACCTGAAAGCTCTGATGGAGCAGTATGATGAAATTGCTGAGCATTTCCCAAAACCAAAGTACAGCATGGGAATTGTGCACGGAGCAATGACTTCGCAGGAGAAAGAATATGAAATGGAAAAATTTAAAGAGGGTATTTCACAGATACTTGTTTCCACAACTGTGATTGAAGTTGGGGTGGATGTGGCCAATGCAACAGTGATGGTTATTGAAAATGCCGAACATTTCGGGTTGGCACAGTTGCACCAGCTCAGGGGAAGAATTGGCAGGGGTGAACATGAGTCATATTGTGTGTTGATGACCAAAATTGAGATAAACGATACGGCAAGAAAAAGAATTGAAACTCTGCTTTCAACACTGGACGGATTCAGAATTTCAGAAGTTGATCTGGAATTGCGCGGACCCGGCGATCCGGAAGGAACACAGCAAAGTGGACAATTGCCGTTTAAATTGCTGCATCTTTCGCTGGATGCACGCGTTATCATGTTTTCAAACAATATGGTAAAAAAAGTTCTCACTGAAGATTTACATCTTACCATGGAAAAAAACAAACTTCTCAAATCCACACTACAGAAATGGCGGCAGGAACAAACATTTTGGGCAAGAGTTGGGTAGTTTTTTTCTTTTTGTAACTTTGCACCTGGTTTATTATTAAATTATCATGCAGGTATTTTATGCTCCTTCAGCCTTAAACGGAATTTTTTCTCTTCCTTTTGAAGAAACCATACATTGTTTGAAAGTGCTCAGACACAAACAGGGTGATACTGTTCTTGTTACAAACGGTAAAGGATTGCTTATTGAAGGATTAATAAATGACGAGAATCCTGCCGGTGTGCAAATTCAGGCGGTTAATATTATTACTGATTCAAAGCAACCCCAGTTTAATATGCACATTGCCATTTCACCACTGAAAAATGTGTCACGTCTTGAATGGTTTGTGGAAAAAGCTGTGGAACTGAGAACTTTTCAGATTACACCCCTCATATGTCACCGCACCGAAAAAAGAAAGGTGAGAACAGACAGATTACAGAAAATTGCTCTCGAAGCAATGAAACAATCAATGTTTGAATTTCTGCCTCAGATTAATAACCCTGTCAAATTTGAAGACTTTGTTAAAACTGAATTGAACGGATTTTCAAAATATATTGCCACATGCACAGGCAATGAACGAACCAATCTCTCAGGTGAAGAAAGCAAAAATGTGGTGGTTCTCATTGGTCCTGAAGGTGATTTTTCAAATGAAGAGATTCAGATTGCAACAAAAACCGGATTCAAACCGTTAATGCTTGGCAATTCAAGACTAAGAACCGAAACAGCCGGCGTGTTTGTTTCAGCTTTAATGTATTACAAAAACATAAAGAAATGAGAAAACACTCAGTAATATTAATAATTTTCATATTCATTTTGCAACTGGCTTATTCACAGAATTATACTGTGCGCATAGCAAATCTCAAATATGGTGGTGGTGGCGACTGGTATTCAGACCCCACAGCTTTACCAAATCTGGCCCGTTTCTGCAATGAACAAATGGGATCTTTGATTAATCCCGATGTGCCATATATTGATGTGGGTAGTCCCGAAATTTTCAATTATCCCTTTGTGCATATCACAGGACACGGCAATGTGTTGTTTTCTGCTTCTGATGCTCAGAATCTTCGTAACTATCTTCTTGCAGGTGGCTTTTTGCACATTGACGATAATTACGGAATTGATATGTACATCAGACGTGAAATGAAAAAAGTATTCCCTGAATATGATTTTGTGGAACTTCCATTTTCTCACCCAATTTATCATCAAAAGTTTTCTTTTCCACAGGGATTACCTAAAATTCACGAGCATGACAACAAACCCGCACAGGGATTTGGAATTGTGCACGAAGGCAGATTGCTTGTTTATTATTCGTATGAAACAGACCTCAGTGATGGATGGGAAGACCCTGAAGTGCATAAAGACACACCTGAAGTAAGATTGCAGGCACTTCAAATGGGCGCAAATATTATTAGTTTTGTATTTACTCAATAGACCGCTATGTTAACCAATCACTTACTTGAAGGAAAAAAAGGAATTATATTCGGCGCTCTTGATGAACACAGTATAGCCTGGAAAGTTGCTGAAAAAGCATACGCTGAAGGAGCCAGATTTGTCCTTTCCAATGCACAGATTGCTGTAAAAAAAGGAGATATTTTCAATCTTGCAGAAAAAACAGATGCTCAGATAATTCCTGCTGACATTACTGACATTCAGGAACTGGAGCAACTATTTATTAAGACCATGGAAATATTTGACGGAAAGATTGATTTTATTCTGCATTCCGTTGGAATGTCTCCAAATGTGAGAAAGCAGATTCACTACACGGAACTTAATTACAACTGGTATATGAAAACACTTGATGTTTCTGCCATGTCGTTGCATAAAGTTCTTGCAACAGCAAAAAAACTGGATGCGATTAAGGAGTGGGGCTCTGTTGTTACTTTATCATATATCGGAGCTGTCAGACAATTCAGTTCTTACAGCGACATGTCACAGGCAAAAGCAATGCTTGAATCAATAGTCCGTAGCTTTGGCTATCATTATGGTGTTGCTAAAAAGGTGAGAGTAAATGCAATCAGTCAATCTCCTACCAAAACAGCAGCAGGATCAGGAGTAAAAGGATTTAACTCATTCTACAGTTATGCCAATTGTATGTCACCACTGGGAAATGCAGATGCCGATGCGTGCGCTGATTTTTGTATGACTCTTTTTTCAGACTATTCAAAAATGGTGACAATGCAAACAATTTATCATGATGGTGGGTATTCAAATATGGGAATCAGTGACAATCTGATAAATAATTGCTTTAATTGTACAGGGGATTGTAAAGAGTAACTATAGATTGTCAAAATAATATTGTTTATACTATATTGTTTAAGGACTTCAGCAAATCTGAAATTTCATTTTTCTTGTTTCTTCTGGCCGCATATCTCATAACTTTTGATGTATTGAATGTATGCACATTACCCAAATCATGGATTAGTTTTTCAATGTCATTCAGTTTTTTTAATTCAACAATTTCTGGTCTTACAAACAAATCTACAATTATTTTTTCAGGAGCAGGTACTTGTATTCCTTTAGTAACAACCAGAGGAGCATCACGCAAAAGTTGAAAAATAAAAACCGGCAATCTGAAATGCCTGCGCATAAAAAGCATTTCTTCTTCTGAAGGATTAATCATACAAGGTTTTTTTAATTCTGACAACAGCAAAAATGTTTCTCTCAGTTTTGACTTTGTTACTTCAAGCACAATTGCATTTTTTGCATTTATCGAACTACTGAAAGATTTGAAAATATCAGTTTCCCATAAACAATATTCTGAAACAGTTATTCTTTTCTTAAGTATAGCCCATAGACGTAACAACCTGCCTGATACCGCAGGTAAATAAGTGTTTGTGTGACGAAGCATGTATTTCCCACGTGCAAAAGAGAAAATTATTTCACTTTTAATTAAACAATGAATCCTCCAGTTGAGAGTTGTTTCTGTCAGATTTGACTCTGAATACAAATAAAAATTGCGGATATCATCTTTGGTGATAATATCAGAATCTCTGAAATACACCATAAAACGATTAATTTGTAAAGAATAATACTTCATTCTGCATAACTATAAAAAGGCAAAAATAAATAAAAATAACGAAAGTATAGTAATTATATATTAATTTTTTCTATTTACTATTTAATTTTTTCTATTTTCTATGAATGAATAAAACAGATAATAAAAATGGAATAATCCCCACCAAATTATCAGTAAAATTACTGATTGACAAATGCCCTTTTGTGATGTTTATTTGTATAATTGTTTTTATCAGAGTAATTAATATGGGTTCCTTGGTGAACCTGATTAATATCCCGCACCGGCAGTGAAAACTGCCGGTTTTTTTTGTCCTGAATTTTTCAGCGTTTGTCCATTCTGTCATTGAAATAAATAAAATCTGCGTATTTTTGAAAAAAATTTAACACAATGAGACATTACAGGTTTATTTCTTTTATTGTTTTCATAACAATAATTTCATTTTCTGTTTATGCACAAAATAAACAGCTTTCTCTAATGGATGTTTGGGGTGCCCGCACCTTTTTCCCCAACAGGATTGATGAAATAAGAAGCATGAATGATGGTGAATCATATACCATTTTAAAAAATAACCAAATAATTAAATATAATTATAAAAATGGTAAAGAAACTGCTGTCATTGTAAACGGAAAAGAATTTTTTGTGAACGGCGAGAAGTTTCCAGTAGATATTGAAGACTATCAGTTTTCTGATGATGAGAGTTTGGTGCTTATTACATCAGGTATTGATATGATTTATCGACATTCGTTTGTTGCCGATTTTTACATTTATAATATTAAGAATAATGAATTGAAACCTGTATCTGAAAACGGAAAACAAATGCTTGCAGAAATTTCCCCGGATGGAAAGCAAGTAGCTTTTGTAAGGGACAACAATTTATTTATTACTGATTTGGGAACTTGGAAAGAAACACAAATTACATCTGATGGGGAATTTAATAAAATCATCAATGGTGCACCCGATTGGGTTTATGAAGAAGAATTTAGCTTTTCCAAGGGATATCAGTGGTCTCCAGATGGGAAGAAGTTACTGTATTATAAATTTGACGAGTCAGATGTGAAAGAATATACCCTGATGAATTACTTTGGTGATGAATATCCTGAGCTTTACACATTCAAATATCCCAAAGCAGGTGAAGATAATTCATTGGTTGAGATTTGGGTGTATCATCTTCAGACTGACAAACATATTAAGATTGATGTAGGGGCCGAAACCGATCAGTATATTCCACGAATCGGATGGACAACTGATGCGGATTTGATGTGGTTTCAGAGATTAAACAGACTTCAGAACTATCTGGAAATACTTTATGCAGATCCTTCAACTGGAAAATCCACAGTTATATATTCGGAAACTAATAAATATTATATTGATATTACTGATAATCTTACTTTTTTGAAAAACGGAAAGGAGTTTATTTTTACTTCTGAAAAGGATGGATATAACCACATTTATTTGTTTGATATCAACGGAAAAGAGCTGAAGCAGATTACAAGCGGAAATTTTGATGTCTTATCGCTTGAGCATATTGATGAAGCCGGCAGGATTGTATATTATAGTTCTTCTGAGGATGGACCTGCAAATTCAATGCTATACAGTGTTGATTTTGATGGTGGCGTTAAAAAAAGAATGTTTGACAAACCAGGGACATATAGTGCTCAATTTAGTGAAAACTCAAAATATTTCATACTTTCATTCTCAGATGCCAACACCCCCCACCAGTATGCAATATATGATACCAGACCCAAAATGCTTGTGGAGCTTGAAAACAACAAGGATCTCATAGCTTCCACGTCGGAATACGGTTTTGTAAAAAAGGATTTTTTCACATTTACTACCTCAGATAATATTGAGTTGAACGGCTGGATGATGAAGCCCGAAAAAATGGAAGAGGGCAAAAAGTATCCGGTTTTAATGTACGTTTACGGAGGTCCGGGCTCTCAAACTGTTCAAAATTCCTGGGGTTGGTATGACTACATATGGTTTCAGATGCTGGTACAGAACGGTTTTATAGTTGTTTCAGTTGACAACAGAGGCACAGGCGCAAGAGGAGAGGAGTTTAAAAAGTGTACCTATCTGCAGTTGGGCAAATTTGAAACAGACGACCAGATTGAAGCTGCTAAGCACATAGGAACATTGCCTTATGTTGACAAAAAAAATATCGGAATATTCGGATGGAGTTATGGTGGCTATCTTTCAGCATTGTGTATGACCAAAGGAGCAGATGTGTTTAAGGCCGGAATTTCAGTTGCCCCTGTCACAAACTGGAGATATTATGACAATATTTATACTGAAAGATTTATGAGAACTCCTCAGGAAAACCCCGATGGATATGACAAAAACTCACCCACCTTTTATGCAAAAAAACTAAAAGGACCATTTCTCATTGTACACGGAGATGCAGATGACAATGTGCATGTTCAAAACACACACGAACTAACCAATGCATTGATTGATGCCAACAAACAATTTGACATGGTGGTATATCCCAATAAAAATCATGGAATTTACGGAGGATGGACAAGATTTCATCTTTATACAAAAATGACAGAGTTTTTGTATATGCATTTGAAGGATAATTAGAATATTAAGAAAAATTTTGGATGTGACGCTTGTGAGGTGATTTATAAATCTATACTTGATAGAAGATAGAAAATATAAAATATTAAATATCAAATATATATGGCAGGGGTGGGGTTTGAATACTGAAATTCAGCAAGATAGTACGATGTTTTTTCATTGATTTTCTGTGTGTCCCCTTAAGGCGCTGTGCTGAGCTTGCCGAAGCAGGGTTGGGGGTAAACACACAGAAAATCAAACCCCAACCACGGCTGGGATGGCACCATCAATGGCAAACTGGCAGAAACCGGAGTGTATGTGTATCATGTGAATGCTGTGCTGCATGATGGGCTGGTTGTGAGCAGGCATGGGGATGTGACGTTGGTGAGGTGATTTATAAATCTATACTTGATAGAAGATAGAAGATAGAAAATATCAAATAGTTGTGGCGGGGTGGGGTTTTAGCATCCAGAAGCTGGTGGAAAAATGTTGAATATTGCTCCATCGGAGTCCCTTTCCCAAGCCAAAGGCTTCCCTTTGGGATAGGGATCACTATGTGATGGGAAATATCGAATAATGAATTCTGAATGTTGAACTTGTCAGGCTGAAAGCCTGATTTTAATTCAGCTCGTGGCAACGCCACGAGAAAAGAAATCATCCCCAAATAAGTCGCTCTG
>CAZGIW010000055.1:0-26289 GCA_964526285.1 uncultured Bacteroidales bacterium
AAAAAAATTCTTTTGATGCACTGGTCAGCTCTTTTATTAATCAAAAGCAAGTATGGGCAATATATGCACAAATTGAAAAAGTGTATGAGATTTTTATGTCCAAATATTCACGCCTTACATATGGATGTCCTGTTAGTAGAAAAAGAAAAACAATAAGCAGGTTTTTAGTAGTGGATTACTGGTATCCATATTAATAAAAAGACCTCATGTATATGTATTAGAGCCAAGATTGTCAGACATCAAATTCCTTAATTTTCTCAAAAAATTCATACACAATGACACTGTGATCAAAAGCAAGTTCAGGGAGGTCCTGAAGAAAAAACCATTGAGCACTGGCAGCATCATCACCTGCCACAGCATTTGAAGATTCCGGCTTCACGATTCCGTAATAAACCACAGAAACAGTGCGTCCTCTTGGATCTCTTCCGGGTTTTCCAAACGTGGCAAACTGTTTCAAATTTTCACACTTGATGCCGGTTTCTTCAAGCAATTCCCTTTGTGCAGCATCTGACAGGTCTTCATCCATATCCACAAATCCGCCGGGCAATGCCCACATATTCTTGAAGGGCTCTTGTCCTCTTTGAATCAACAAAATAAGTTTGTGTTCATTCTGCTCCTGAATCAAAATACAGTCCACAGTAACCATTGGACGTGGATAATCATAAGTATATCGTCCCATCAATTACAAATTAAATTTTTTTTAATTTTTAGCATTTGAGTCTTCTGGTTTTTTTGTTCCTACAATTGCTGAAAGTTGTTTTACTTCAAAAAAAGTAAACAGGACATAAAATGCTAAAAAAGGAACAATGATCGATGGCTTGTTAAATGGAGTATAGATAACATTAAGAATAAGTGCCACCATATACAATACGAGTTTTCCTAGGGTCACCGCCATAAACATCCCCACAAATCTCTGTGGTTTGCTTTTAAGACTATTGAGAAGCGTATAGTGGATTACAACTGTAATGAGAAAGAAAAAAGTAAGATAGAAAGGCCACCATGGAGATGCTTTCCATTGAGGAAAAATAGAATTCCAAATTAAAACAATAGCAATAATTGAAGCAATAAGCAACATGAGTTTTCTGAGATAGGCATCAAAAAAGCGATTCATTTTTATTTATTTTTTTTTGAGAAGATCCTTTATTACAACATAAATGGCAAGAAACACAGAAAAGAGTGATAAAGAAACAATAAACAAGGGTTTTGTGTTCAAATATTTGTCTAGATAAAGACCTCCGAAGGTTCCGCCCACAATAATGACAACCATCTGAAAAGCCATCGAACTGTATTTGACGTAACCCCGATAGTTTTTATCAGGCTTTCCTTTCTGCATCCTGTGTGGGAGTTTGGCTCTGAACGGGGACATTATTTGCGCCCATTTGACAATTTCCAACAAACACAGCACCCGGTTCAATTCCAAGTTTTCCAACTTTAATATCTCCTTCAATTTTTGAACTGGATTTCATGGATAAAGCTCCTGAAATGTTCATCATACCATGCACATGACCTGAAATATCAGCACTTCCTGCTTTGACTTCGCCTTCAATTCTTCCTGAATTTCCAAGCACAATTTTGCCCTGAACATTCATTTTTCCTTTCACTGAACCGTCAACACGAATGTCGCCTTTTGCACTGACTTCCCCCACAATCACTGTCCCTGCTCCAATGAGGCTGATGTTTGGAGCTTCATTCTCTGGTTGGTTGTTTTTTGACATATCTACTGTATTTATGGCAAATATACTATGATTTTTTTTATTTAAGCATGTTTTTTTGTTTGTTTGGAAAAAGTTCACAAAAACTCTGAAATGGAGAGAATGCTTTACTTTGAAAGATAATATCTTCTGAAAAACTCAAGATATGCCTGCTCATCCTTGTCTTTATAAAAAACAGGATAGTTGTCGGTTGAAATGACAAAATACACAGGAAAATCATTCTGAATTGAAAAAAGCAATTCTGAATTTCCTGCAAACACTTTAAAATATCTTTCAGCGTCTGTCTGATCATTAAATCTGCTCACAGTAACCAAATGTCTCTTGTCATTGAGGAATAATGTGCTAACAGAAAGATTCTGTGTGCTATGATATTGTGCATTATGGTCGGCAAGATTAGATTTTAACCCATTGAGATTTGTGGTCTTAACATCCACAATCAGCACAAACAAATGATAACTGTCAGGTGATGGTTTATAGAGCGGACCAGCATCGGATTGTTCCCCATCAGGATCTGTGTCTGTTCCAATTAACATTGGATCTCCTTTCAGATATGCAAGCAGTTGCTCTGCCAGTAATTTAACTTCACTTTGAGGATAATTGACTACAATATGCTCAAGTTGCTCTATCATTGCTTCATTGCCTGATGTTTTTCCAAGACTGATGGCTTTCACGTACTCATATTTAGGGCGAAGCTCAGGGTCGTTATATTTGTCCAGTCCTTCATCAGATTTAGCAATCACATCTGTCCACTTTTCATCCTGATATAATTCCCATGTGACCTGATAATGTAATTTTGCTTCACTTGCCTGTTCTGCAATTTTTTTGTAATAATCAGGATCATTAATAATAAGTGCAATATCACTGTCCGGATATTTTGTCAATATCAAATTCTTGTATCTTGTAGCCTCAGAGGAATTATTTGTAGTATTATGTATCAAATATAGATTATAATATGTTCTGAGTTCATGTTCTGTCTCCGGAAATCTCTGAATCAGGGCTTCAAACATTTCAATGGCCGGAGGATAATCCTTCAGATCGTCTTTGTATATGGTTCCGGCATTATAATAGGCAGCTTCAATTTTTCGGTTTGACTCAGCAATTCTTTCGGGAGTATCAGGAATATCTTTAAGATAATATGCCCTTTCTTTGGGGTTGTTCATTTTTTTTATGGAATCATTTAATTCCTGGTCTTGTTCTTCAACAAGTTCATCAAATTCTCCAAAAACAGAAGCTTCTTTGTTTTGCAATCTCCAAAGATCTTCAAGTTTTCTCTCGCCCCAAATCCTCATAAATTCTGTTTTTCCATAGTTAACAGCAGAAGGGTTATAGAAATACCATGCGCTTCCGGGAGCCATTGTCATTTGCATATTTGGATCCTGCTGCTGCATGGCTGCAATTTGTCTTTGTCTTTCTCTTTCTTTTTCTTCTTCTTCTGCCTGAATCAAATCAGCAATTATCTTATCAATAACAGCAAGTCTTTCCCGTTCATTCATCCCTGCAAGTTTTTGAAGACTATCCTGAAGCTCAATTGTATATAGATTGTCAATGAGATTGGACATCAGCACTGCTTTTTTTTCAATTTCCCTGTAATCACGATGGGTTTTGGGTAAGGACATCAGGGTTGAATCATAATACAGTTTTGTTTCTTTGTATTTTTTCTGCTCAAAATGAATTTCAGCAAGCTTGCGATATGAAAGACCTTTCTGCAAATCATTATTAATACTTGAACTGGCAGATAACTGCAAATATTCAATTGCTTTGGGAGTATTGTTATTTTTTAGCTCAATATTTGCAAGAGCATAATAGATAACATCAAAATAATCTTTGTTTTTGGCATCCTTGAGCATTTTATGAAGCTCTTTCAAAATATTATCCCCTCCTCCTGCTGCTGCATCATAACATTCGGCTGAAAAAATCTTTGCATAAAATGCCATTTCATAGGGGGGGTTTAGCTTGATACAGGCCTGATAATATTCCAATGCTTTTTGGTCTCTGCCCAACTTTTGGTTCACTTGTCCTGCAACAAATGTTGTACGAATTTTTATCTTTCGTGGTTGATTTTCCTCCAGTGCCTTGTCAAGATACTTGGCTGCTTCTTCAAGATTTCCTGTTTTAATAAGATACTGTGCCTTGATTAAGGGAAAATTTCGTTTCACATATTTAGAAATATCACTATTTCCTAAATTTGGCTCAATCATCCCAAACACTGGTTCACATCTTTGCAACCTGCCTGAATATAAATATGCTTTTGCCATCCACAACAAGGCATCATAGCGAATTGGATTATTTGTAAACCGCTTGGAAACAAAATCAAACATTTCAATAGCTCCTAGATAATCACGTTTGAAAAACCGTGATTTCCCAATCATCATATAACTATCATCAACCCAACTATTAAACTCAACCCCTCCAAAATTCATTGAATGTTTTAACACAACTTTTGAACCCTTCTCTGATGCCCTGTCCATCAATGGAATAATAGCATCAGCATCCTGTTCAGTGCCATATTTCATCAATTCCAAAACCTCAGTATAATCATCTTTGTGATTCGTGTTAAGTTGCAATTGTCCTTGTTTGAGTGCCTCACGACCATTGTAATAGATATTGTAACGGCTCACCAGGTTGTGATAAAACCTGCGCATTGCAGTGTTTTTTGTTGGCGCACATGAAGAAACCAGCATCACTGCCGTTACAATCAATAACACAATTTGTCTTTTCTGCATATTCATTTAAAAAAAACATTCAAAATTACAGAATTTTTTCAATAACTCAGGATTTTGTGTTTTAGTATATCTGACTGCAGGTTTTTCTGTTCTATTTTTCTTATTCTTCGTTCTTTACTAATCAGCATATTAAAAATAATACTGTTTTTTTTCCACGAATAACTGTTACATTCCTTAAAATTTACTCAATAATTACAAAAAACGTATCTTTGCAAGCGCATAGATAACATCCTGATGATAAAAGCAAACAAAAAAGAATTCTTTCAGAAACTGAAAAAAAAGTGGTTCACAAAATTCAGGCTGGTGGTGATGAATGACAGCACTTATGAAGAACAACTGTCATTTAAACTATCTCGCCTGAATGTATTTGTGCTGCTTGCTTCTTCTGGATTCATTCTGATAATTCTAACAGTCATCATCATCTCTTTTACTCCCATCAGGGAATACATTCCTGGTTATTCAAATATTGAAGACCGCAATAAACTGTTTCAGCTTTCATTGAAGGCTGACAGTCTTGAACGCATGGTAGATGCCACATCGGGATATATGGACAGTCTTTTAATGATTTTAAGCGGCACTGATGATTTGGGAAAAATTGATTACAGTGAAATCAATCGCTATACCAGCACAAATGCATCAACAAACACTGAACAAAGTTCGCCTATTTCAGGTTCCGGAAACTTATATGAATCCTTGTTTTACCACAAGCCTGTTGATGGTGTCATTGTGCAGGGGTTTTCACCTTCAATGAATCATCTGGGAATTGACATTGTCACTCCCGGCGATTCTCCTGTCATGTCTGTTCGTGACGGCACAGTCATTCTCGCCAGATGGAATTATGAGTTTGGCAATATGCTTGCCATTCAACATCCCGGGAACATCGTTTCAATCTACAAACACAATTCACTTCTACTAAAAAAAGAAGGAGACAGAGTGAAAGGAGGACAAGTTGTTGCTATTTCAGGAAACAGCGGAGAAATTACAACTGGCCCTCATCTTCATTTTGAACTTTGGATAAACGGAGTCCCTGTCAATCCTGCTCTTTTTCTCAACTACTAATTTTACTCATCATGACAGAAACACAAAAAAAGAGAAAAATTGCAATCCTGGGATCAACAGGTTCAATCGGAACTCAAACTCTTGACATTATTCGCACTTATCCAAACTTGTTTTCTGCCGAAATTCTCACCTCAAATTCTAATGCAGATTTATTGATTCAGCAAGCTCTTGAGTTTTCTCCAAACGCAGTTGTCATTGCTGATGAAAACCAGTACAACACAGTTACAAATGCTCTAAAAAATACCGATATAAAAGTTTTTGCCGGTGAAGAATCTGTTGCTCAAATTGTTGAATCTGACCAGATTGATCTTGTTCTCATGGCGTTGGTAGGCTTTGCCGGACTCAAACCATCACTTAATGCTATACGTAACGAAAAACATATTGCCCTTGCAACCAAAGAAGTTCTGGTTGTGGCAGGCAGCCTGATAACACAAGAGGCTCAAAAATATCAAACGGCCATTCTTCCTGTTGATTCAGAACATTCTGCCATTCTTCAGTGTCTTGTGGGAGAACATCTGCAAACTGTTGAAAAAATTATTCTCACTGCATCAGGTGGTCCGTTTAAAGGATATACTCCACAACAATTGGAAAAAGTTACCATAAAAGATGCACTTAATCACCCCAACTGGTCAATGGGAAAAAAAATCACCATTGATTCGGCAAGTATGATGAACAAAGGTTTGGAAGTGATTGAAGCAGGTCATCTTTTTAACCTCTCTCCTGAACAAATTGATGTGGTTATTCACCCTCAGTCAATTATACACTCTATGGTGCAGTTTTGTGACGGCTCGGTGAAAGCTCAACTGGGACTCCCCGATATGCGACTTCCAATACTGTATGCTCTCGGATTCCCATATAGACTCCCTTCTTCCCTTGAAAGGATGGATTGGACTAAGGTTACAGAATTTACATTTGAACCACCCAACTCATCAACATTTCCATGCCTCA
Organism: uncultured Bacteroidales bacterium; assembly: GCA_964526285.1. GTDB lineage: Bacteria > Bacteroidota > Bacteroidia > Bacteroidales > DTU049 > CAYMAZ01. The sequence goes on from CAZGIW010000055.1 coordinate 6,443, forward strand.
CTCTTGCTTATGAAGCAATGAAAACTGGAGGCTCAATGCCATGCGTTCTCAATGCAGCCAATGAAATAGCTGTTGAAGCATTTCTCAATGGAAAAATTAACTTTTCTTCAATCCCCAATGTGATTGAAGAATGCATGAACAATACAGAATTGTTTATGTCAAAACCTGGCTTTGATGAGTTTTTTGCTATCAACGAAAACTCACGTATCTTTGCAAACCAAATTATTCAGAATAAACATCTCATCTAACACTGCGCTTACATGGAAATATTTATTAAAATCGTTCAGCTTCTACTCAGCCTTTCAATACTTGTTCTATTGCATGAATTCGGACATTACATTGCTGCAAGGATTTTTAAAATAAGAGTGGAAAAATTCTACCTGTTTTTTAACCCCTGGTTTTCAATTTTTAAATTTAAGAAAGGACACACAACCTATGGGCTAGGCTGGCTTCCCCTTGGCGGATATGTGAAAATTGCAGGCATGATTGATGAATCAATGGATAAGAATCAAATGAAACAAGAACCCAAACCATGGGAATTTCGTTCAAAACCTGCATGGCAAAGACTTATTGTGATGGTTGGAGGGGTATTGATGAACCTCATTCTTGCTTTTATTATATACATTTTCATATTATTTATATACGGACAGCAATATCTTCCCTCTTCATCTGTAAAATATGGTATTGCCACAGATTCTCTTTCTTACGAAATGGGCCTGAGAGACGGTGATAAAATTTTGAAACTTGATGGAAATGAAACCGACAATTTTATGGCCATCCCTTCTGATATTATTCTCAACAAAACAAAAGTTATCACAGTAGAAAGAAACAAACAAGAAGTTGATGTTTCTGTTGATCAAAATATTATCACTGCCCTGATTAGAGATAAAAACTTTGAATTCATTTCCCCAAGATTCCCAACAATTGTAAACGGATTCCCTTCTGTTTCTGCAGCAAAAGAAGCAGGAATGCTTGTTGGAGATACTATTATTGCTGTAAACAATATTGAAACCCCATTTTTTAATGATTTAAGAAGAGAGTTATCTGCAATGGCCGACAGTAATGTAACAATTACCGCAATACGACAAAAAGATACTGTTCGTTATGATATGATTGTTTCTTCTGAAGGAATGATTGGGATTGTACCTGTGAATGACATGAGTGCATTTTTTGAACTGAACACCAAAACATATTCCTTTTTTGAAGCCATCCCTGCAGGCGTAAAAATGACATGGAAGCAAACAACCGGATATCTGAAACAACTGAGAATTATTTTCTCTCCCAAAACCAAAGCATATGAGTCTCTCGGTGGGTTCATCACAATCGGAAATCTCTTTCCCGGACAATGGGACTGGCTTGCCTTTTGGACAATGACTGCCTTTATCTCAATCATTCTTGCCATTATGAACCTGCTGCCAATTCCTGCTTTGGACGGAGGTCATGTGCTGTTCCTGCTTTGGGAACTTATCACCAGACGAAAACCTCATGAAAAATTCATAGAGTATGCTCAAATCGCAGGAATGATATTTCTGCTGCTGCTTGTACTCTATGCCAACGGAAACGACATCTTTAGATTATTCAAATAAAACAAATGTCTTCTTTCAGATTTAGTCTACTTATAGTTGCCTTTACTATAACACCCTTTTTTTCATTCAGCCAACCTGTCAAACAATATATTCATGATGGCTGGACTTTTTCTGAAATCAATTCATCACATAATATTCCTGCATACGTTCCAGGAAATATTTATATGGATCTGTTCAAAAACAGATTCATTGATCATCCTTTTTACGGCACCAACGAAAAATCTTTGGACTGGGTAACCAAAAACGGATGGACATATCGTGTGAGTTTTACTCCCTCTGCTGAAATCTTTAACAAGGAATTTGTTTTCATTTGTTTTGATGGCCTTGATACATGGGCAAATATTTATCTCAACGGAGAACTGATTGCATCAACATCAAATATGTTTCTCCCTTTTAAAGTAAACATAAAAAACAGAATACTTCAAGGTGAAAATCGCATGAGTGTTGATTTTCTTTCACCTGTTAATATGGCCGATAGCCTTTGGCATCATTACCCATATCGACTACCTGATCACTCAAGAGTGATGGCCCGTAAAGCACAATATCATTTCGGATGGGACTGGGGTCCCACCTTTCCTTCCTCAGGAATTTGGAAAGATGTGTATCTGGAAGCTCATGACGGCCTGTATATCGAGCATCTTCAGTTTATTACTCATGAAATTATTGATGATACTGCTGTGGTTGAATGTTTAGCAACAATTTACAGTGCAGAAAAAACCGAATTTGACCTTCTGGTTAAGTTTGACAATCAGATATGGCCATATGACGCAATGTCATTTGTCATAGAGCCCGGAAGAAATACTTACAGAGCCGGATTTTCAATTCCAGATGCAAAGCTTTGGTGGCCAAATGGCATGGGAGAACAACACTTATATCAGTTTGAATGCTCTATTTATGAACCCAACGGAAAACTCATTGATTCAAAAATTGAATATTGCGGAATAAGAACCATTGAACTCATTCAAGAACCTGATGAATGGGGAGAAAGTTTTTATTTTTCAGTGAATGGAACACCTGTTTTTATAAAAGGAGCTAACTATATCCCCATTCAGTTTTTTTCAGAACAAACCACTGATGAAGAATATGAAAAAATCATCAAAACAGCCGCTTCTGACAACATGAACATGCTGAGAGTATGGGGTGGCGGCATTTATGAAAAAGATATATTTTATGAACTTTGTGACAGATATGGTATCATGATTTGGCAGGATTTTATGTTTGCCTGTGGCATGTATCCATTTGACGCTCCTTTTATTCATTCAGTGAAACAGGAAGCTGTTGCCAATGTTGAACGACTGCGGAATCACCCCTGTATTGCACTTTGGTGTGGCAATAATGAAAGTGATGAGGGATGGCACAACTGGGGATGGCAAAAGCAATTCAGGATTCAAAAATCTGACTCGATTGCCATTTTCAAAGGATACAAAATACTTTTTGAAAATATTCTGCCCCGGGTTGTGGATGAATTCGGATCAAATATACCATATCATCCATCATCTCCATCAACCGGATGGGGTAAAGATGAAGCATATAGAAAAGGAGATGTTCACTACTGGGGAGTGTGGTGGGGAATGCGCCCCTTTGAATCTTACATTACCCATACCGGCAGATTTGTAAGCGAATATGGATTTCAATCACTACCTCATATGCAAACCCTGGTGGAAACAGGGGTCAGCACAGGCAGCACAAAAAGCAATCCCATTCTCAAAGCACATCAAAAACATCCAAAAGGATTCGAAACAATTGATGCCTATATGGAAATGTATGCCTATGTGCCTGCAGAACTTGAAGATTATGTGTATGTAAGTCAGTATATTCAACTTTTGGGCATGCAAACAGCAATTGAAACACACCGTCGAGCCAGACCAATGTGCATGGGAACGTTGTTTTGGCAACTCAACGACTGCTGGCCAGTGGTTTCATGGTCAGCAACTGACTATTACGGAAGAAAAAAAGCTTTTGGCTATCATCTTCAACGATTATATGCCCCACTGATGCTAAGCATGACAGAAGCAGACAACAACCTTCAGTTGTGGGGAATTTCTGATTATACTAACTTTCAAAACCTAATTGCTAAAATTGACTTTGTAACTTTTGATGGAAAACCATTACATAGCAAAACAATTAAAACAGATATCCTGGCCGGAAAATCACAGTTGCTTGCAGAGTTCTCTTCAAATCTTTTTTCAAAAAACATATCCAACTGCTTTATAAAAGCTGAAGTATCTGACAACAAAAATGTATTGGCTTCAGCAATTTACTATCCGGCTGCTCTGAAAAATCAGAAATTGCCTGATTGCAAAATACAAGTAAATCATGTCTCAGTTGATAAAAACACAACACTCAGCCTCAGCGCACCATGTCTTTGTCGCTTTGTTGAATTGAGTTACAACGGAAACTCTCAGGTTTTTTCAGAGAATTATTTTGATCTTTTACCCCGGCAAAAGAAAGAAATTGTTGTTTTTCTAAACGACGGAGAATCTTTTAATCCTGAAAACATAAAAATCAGAAAACTAACCAATAACTCAGTGATTATTCAATAAGGATTATTCCTGCTGGTTTTTTAACCTGTTAATGCGACTCATTCTGTTTTCCAAAATTCTTTTATATTTCAGACCCTCTTTATTTCTATAATCTGTGTAGGATTGTGCAGCCCATACAACAGCATCTTCAAGATTTCCATCAATTTCATTAATCACAGCCATATTGTAACAGGCTCTTCCTGCAATTTTTCTTTTGGGATTATCAAGTTCTTTTTCCCACAACTTAGCAGCACCGTGCCAATCTCCCACCTGTGCTCTTCTTTTTCCAACTTTAAAATTCGGTGTACCCCTCACATAATAAATGCGGGATACACGAGTATAATAAGGCATTATCCGGAAACCATAATTTTTTCCAATATTATTGCTAATCTGTAATACCGCTTCCTTTCTACCGGTAATTGTTTCATAGGCTATCATTGGATTTATCCCCCTGCCCTTTGAAACTTGTTTTTCTGTTACTATAAATTCATCCCTTATGCTTTTTGTTGTATTATCATATATTCTCCATCCGGTTTTTACAAAAGTTGTAATGGTAAGCTGGTGTTCGGGCAATGTCACTGTAGTCCCAACAGGAGTTGCAACATTCACAGGAACAGCATCAAAAGCAAAAGAAGCATCTGTATCATAAAATGACAATTCAAAAATTGCCTCAACTCCATTTGCCTTGCAAATTTCATCAATCTTTTCCCATGATAACGGAGCAGGAAAAACTGCCATGACAGAGCCCTTTATGTCTGTTGTTTCAATTCTTTTAATTGATTCAAATCTTTCCAGGCCCGATAAACCATCATACAAACCAGTGATGGCCCTCTCTGCTCCAATTTTATCAAGTTCTTTGCCTTCAAGTGATAAAACTTTATCAATTCCTTCAAAAAGATTGTTGTCAGAATCAACATTGATTGTTCTGTTCACCAGTCCCACTGATTTAATTGATGCAGGAAAATCAACTGGTGCAGGCTCTGTTACCCCTATTGTAAGAGAATTATATGAACTGCAGGAAACCAGAATGAAAGAAATAACAAAAAGGGGAATCAGATTTAAGTGTAATTTTTTTTTCATAAAGTTTTTTTTTCGTTTTTCACCAAAAACAATACCAACATACAATACTTCAATTTTGTAAATTCTATGATTTATTCAACCAAAGTTACTGTTCCTTCATAGTAGCTAACAATTCCGTAGAAGTTGATCCTTATTTTGTACACATAAACGCCCTGAGGCAATATTTTATCACTTTCAGTTGAAGTGCCGTCCCATGGAGTGTTTAAATTCACAGATTTGAACACCATTTTTCCCCACCTGTCAAAAATCAGCATTTCAAAATCATCGCTGTCAATGCCGTTGCCAAATGGCATAAAGAAATCATTCACTCCATCACCATTGGGAGAAAAGGCATTGGGGATATAAAAAGTTTCCTCAGGTCTGATGACCACGTATTTGTCTGTTGAATCTCCACAACCATCAGTGTTTTCAACATAAAGTTCAACTAAATATTTGCCTGGTGCTTCATAACTATGTTCCGGATTCTGGTCCGAAGAAAAATTTCCGTCACCAAATTTCCATGACCACGCATTGGCTCCCACCGACTGATCAAAAAACTGAATCAGCGGATTGTCTTCGTATGCAAAGGGTGGTTTTGCAATAAAATCTGCAACTGGCGAAGGAACAACGTGGATATATTCAGGTCTTACAAGTGTATTTGAACATCCATTGCCGGAAGTAACCTTTAAACTCACTGTAAATCTGCCAGAGGAGGCATATTGATATACAGGATTAGTCAGAGACGAAACAGCACCGTTACCAAACTGCCAGATATATGAGCCAGAATCGGATAGATTCGTAAAAGTCACTTTAAGTGGCGAACATCCCGACAGTGGTTCAGCTGTGAAACCCACATCAGGAATTGGAAATACTTCAACAAACACATCTGCACTGCCGGTACATCCATACGCATCACTCACAAATACCGAATAATTTGTTGGTGTAACAGGAGAAACACTTACTGATTGTGTTGTTTGTCCGGTGTTCCATAAATATGAGGGACCTGTTGCCGAATTTTCAGCAGTCAAAACAATTTGTTCTCCAATACAAACACCCGGTTCAGCGGGCGATATTGAAATATTCAAATGAGGATGTACTGTAACAATGACTTCTGCAGAGCCTGTACATCCTGAGTTGTCTGAGCCTGTTACAGAGTAAGTGGTGGTTGTGGCCGGACTTACAGTAATTGCAGGTGTTGTTGCACCTGTGCTCCACAAATAGTTATTAGCACCAGAAACTGTGAGTAATTGAGAATTATTCAAACAGATTTCAGGAGAAGAAGGGGTAATGTTTAGAATGATATCATCAGACACGTTCACTGTCACTGAGGCAGTTGCTGAATATCCGCAGGCATCAGTCACGGTTATTGTATATGTTGTATTAGATACCGGATTCACTGAATGATTTGCACTGGAAGGCAAACCATGTGACCATGTATATGTGTATGATGGTGCTCCGTTGGATGCATTCACTCCAATATTTACAGGACCACCACCAGCACAAATGTCAGTACTCCCGAATCCGGATGCCAACACTGGATCATAATCAACAATGGTTACTGTGATAATTTCATTGGTGCATGGTGAAGTCTGAATATCCAGAATCACTGTTTCGGGACCTTCGGGGATGCCATCAAGAAGTGGAACGATTGTTAGTGAAGCGCTTGTCTGACCTGCAGGAATGGTAACTGAATTTGGTATTGCTGTATAATCAACCCCGTTTGTTGCGGTTCCACCAATTGTAAAGGGGACAACTCTGTTTGACTGTGCAGGAGCAGGAAGTTCAAAAAGCACAGTAACATTGTTGCAGCCTTCAATTGCATTGGTTCCGGCCGTAGGCAGAGATACAGAAGTTGTAATGGAAACAGCATCAGTGACAAGACTTCCAGCCTCAAGAAAAACTCCTGAATCCAAAATGCCATCTCCGGCGTCAGCAATTCCGATTTTTAACTGATATGTCTGACAAGGAACTACTTTTGCCCAGGCAGTAAGCACTACAGTAAAAGCATCATACACCACCGTGTTTCCATAACAGTTGTCTACAAAATAAGCACAGTTTGTGCATGGTCCGGAGGCACAATCAGTATAATGATTTCCATTGTTTACATTGTCAATAGAAACCACAGTGCTGGTGCCTGGTATTCTGGCAATGTTATAGTTAGTATAGTTTCCTCCAAGAGGATTTGGACCAGTAATAAAAAATGCAAACACATCATTAAAACCTGAGTTCACATATTCATGATACTCTTCAGAACCAAAAACATATCTGAACTTAATAGTATCTGACAGAGGCACAAAGTCAAATTGAAGAATAGCAGCATCATATGTCGTGTATCCTGCGAGAGAAGTCAGAAGTGAATTTCCAGAATACCCATTATCTGTTGAAGCATGATTGCTATATGGACTGCCAATTGGTGCCCACGAATCATTGACAATCCCTGTGGAAATTACAATTCCTTCTGATATGCCCAAATTACTGGGTGTTGCGCCAGTCTGGAATTGTCCGATTGCATTGGGATGACCTGTATAGGAGACATTGCTAACAGTAACTCCTGATCCCACAAGTACGTTCTGCACCAGAGTTGCAGGAGGTATGCCTGTAGTAACTGTAATCTGAGAAAATACATTCTGACTAACAAAGAATATGCCTGTCAATACAATGAAAACTCTTAATGTAAATTGTTTCATATGATGATAACGTATATTGAAATGTAAAATTTTCCAAACCTAAATAATACTTGTTAGATGAAATAACTCTGCAGAAGTTGCATGATAATTATTTTTTTAACCAAATATTATGTTTTTTTAAACGCATTTATCAGCAAGAAATAAAAATTAAATCTCATGTTTTCAATAAATTTGTTAATTTTGCATCTTGAAATTTTTCACAAAAAAATGGACGAAGTACCGGATACATGCGATTATTATTTATGCAGCTATGAGACAAACAACTGCCAAACTAGGTGTGTTCCTGTATCTCAGCAAGAATAACTCGTTTTATTCTATTGCAGAGACTGCTTTTTCTTTGTTTCATATCAAACAGTTTATTTGTCCTTTCAGATGTTTTCTTTTTTTACTGAATCCTTTCTCGGGTAGATTTTGATTTACTTTTTGAAAAACCACAATCAAAATTAATTACGTAAAAAAATGAAGCAATGCACGCCATACACGAAATAGAAGAATTTGACCATGATTTTCTGGTTGAAGAGTTGCAGGGGAATCCTGACAAGGCCATGGATTATCTTCCCCACCTGATGAAAATTCCTGCCGTCGAGGTAGCAGATATTCTGTCTGAACTTGAAGAAGATGATATTCTGTATATATTTCAGTTGTTTCCAGCTGATCATCAGGCATGGATTTTCCCTGATTTGTATAATGAACAAAAGGAATTTCTGTTTGAAAAACTCAACAAGAGAGTGTTTGGAAGAATTGTAGAACAAATGGATTCAGCCTATCGTGCTGACTTTTTTCAGGAACTTGACAAAGAAGATCAGATTCTCCTGTTGCCTTTTCTAAATAAAACAACCCGTGAAGACGTAATTCATCTCAGTTCCTACCCTCCTGAAACTGCTGGAGGAATCATGAATTCTGATTTTGCAACAATTTATTCTAGCATGACTGTTCAGGAGGCAATTCAGAAAATCAGAAAAGATTCACCATCCAAAAAGATGATTTATTATTGCTATGTGGTGGACGACGATGTAATTTTGCAGGGATTTGTTACTCTCAAGGCATTAATCATGTCTGACTATGAAACTCGTGTTGATGAAATAATGCACAGTGAGTTTGTATATGCCGATGTGGACGAGGACAGGGAAAGTGTAGCTATGAAAATTGAAAAATATGACCTTGTTGCCATTCCTGTTGTAAACTCTTACGGTCAGTTGTTGGGTATTGTCACCCACGATGAAGCCATTGAAATTATCCATGCCGAACATACCGAAGATATGGAAAAGTTTATGGGGATCACAGGCGACACTGATGATTTTGATTATGAAGAAATTTCAGTTGCCACTCACTTCAAAAAACGTCTTCCATGGCTTGTGGCACTTTTAATTTTTGGTATTGTATCCGGAATGGTGATTCAGCATTTTTCTTATGCCATTGAAAAAATCATCATCCTTGCTTTGTTTATGCCTATGATTGCTGCAACAGGTGGAAATGTGGGAAGCCAGGCAGCCAGTGTAATTATCAGAGCCATGGCATTGGGACAGGTGACAAAATCAGATTGGTGGAAAGTGGTTTGGAAGGAATCGCGAACATCTTTACTTCTTGGATTATGTTTGGGGTTGGTTGGATTTCTCAATGTGCTGATTATTGCAGGCTCGTCGGGGAGTGATCATCCGTTTCCCTTATATCAGATTGCAATTGTTATTTCCATTGCATTATCTGTCCAGGTTGTCTCTGCCAGCATGATTGGAGCTGTTTTGCCTCTTGTGGTGAAACGAATGGGAGGCGACCCGGCAGTTGTTGCAAGTCCCGCCATCACTTCCTTAGTTGACGTGACAGGATTACTGATTTATTTTGGAATTACAACTTCCATTTTTTTGCTGTAAAATTTGAGCAAGTGCTTTTTAATAATTCATTCCTTAACAACATGCATATCGGGAATGTTTAATTAAATCCGTATGTGCTCAAAATCAGTTTTTTTGAAGAAAAAAAAGAAAATTTAATTATCTTTGCAAAAACATCTTTCAATGAAGTACTTAGATCCAAAAAACGACCTGACTTTTAAACGCATTTTTGGCGAACATCCGCACTTGTGCATGAGTTTGCTCAATAGTTTGTTGCCTTTGGATGAAGAACAGGAGATTGTTGAAATAAGCTATCAGACTGTTGAACTGGTGCCAGAAATTCCTATTCTGAAAAATTCATTGGTTGATGTTCGTTGCACAGATAACAGAGGACGGCAGTTTATTGTTGAAATGCAAATGTTTTGGTCTGAGAGCTTCAAAAGTAGGGTTGTTTTTAATGCTTCAAAGGCATATGTAAAGCAGTTAGACAGTGCCAAAGAATACAAACTCCTGCAACCTGTTTATGCTTTGAGTTTGGTCAATGAAAACTTTGAACATGACACGAAAGAGCATTATCATCACTATCGGATAGTGAATGTTCATAATTTTGAAAAACGCATAGAGGGATTGGAGTTTGTATTTATTGAGTTGCCCAAATTCAAGTCAAAAAACATTACAGAAAAAAAATTGCAGGTTTTATGGTTACGTTTTTTGACAGAAATAAATGAAGGCACGACACAAATTCCCCAGGATTTGTTGGAAGAAGCACTAACAAAAGAAGCACTTCAATATTTAGAAAACAGTTCTTATACTAAAGAGCAGTTAATACAATACGATAAGTATTGGGACACAGTACGCACAGAACGCTCTGCATATATGGATGCTGAAGAAAAAGGCAGAGAAGAAGGTAGAGCAGAAGGAGAGTTCATTAAGTCATGCAAAACAGTGTTTAGATGTTTTTCAAAAAATATGAACAATGGGGAAATTTCTGATATTATAGAATTCCCCATTGCCACCATTGAAAAACTAAGATTACTTTTTGAAAAGTACGGTGATTCAGCCGAAAATCATATAAACGAGATTTAGGAAAAATTCAAGCACAAATAATTTCGCCAATGTGCCATATTTCAAACCCTGATTCTTCCCCCAAAGTTTATCCTGTCGCAGACAGGAGTATTTTGTGCCCGGGCAGCAAATTCTGATTTGTGTTTGAAAAATTTTCAGCAATAAAAACCATAATCAACGTTGTTGATTTTGCTCAAAAGCAGAAGCCTTTTGCATTGAATAGCACAACATATTCGTGCTTATATGTGTATTAGGGGCTAAGAAACTATGATTTTTTTAGATTCGCGAACATTTCCTGAAACATTTTTCCTATTTTTGAAAAAAATTTTTAATCATGGGATTATTCAGTTTTAACAAAAATTCAAACAACAAAAACACGCAGTCAAAAAATGAGTTTTCCATAACTTTTGGGAGATATACTGACCGCAACAAAACCAAAAAGCAACTTCAGTACTGGGACGAATCTGTGAAGTTTTTTAATCAGAAAGAATATCTCAAAGCCGTTGAAGCGCTGCTATATTACATAAGCGACGAACAGCAAAATAATGTGACGATTTCCGTTTCACAAAATTCAATTGAATTTTCAATGATTCAGGGATCAAAAACCTTTCGTGGCAAAGTTGAAAACGGGGTTGTGGAAGCTGAGGGACGCATTGCACGTTTTACAAATCCTCCGGTGCCGGTGATGAGAAAACTTCTCAATCTGAATTATGCATTGCGATACACATGGTGTGGCATTAAAGATGATTATCTTGGCATTTATTTTTCATCACCTCTGGAAAATGCATCCTCGTGGAAACTCTATTCCTCATTTAAAGAACTGGCACTCAATATAGACAAACAAGACGATATTCTTGTTGATGAATTCAGCGACTCACTCTTTGAAACTGACACAGAAGAATCAATCCCCATTCCTCAAGAAATTGCAGAACTTAAATATGAATATCTCATTCGCTGGATTAATGAAACAATAGACCAGATTAAACAATCTGATGTCCAAAAACACTCCGGGCTGAATTCCTATCGCCTGCTTGCTCTTTGCATGCGCATTGATTATTTGCTGATTCCTCAGGGCTCTTTGGTTGAAATTTTAGAAAAAAATATTCGAATGTATTTCAACAAACCTGCCGGAATAAACGATATCAACATTCCCATTATGAATGAGTTTGAAGCAATACTCAACACCCCAAAAGATCAAATACTAAAAAACTTCTACAATGTGAAAGCCACATTTGCAATTGCTCCACCCACACCTTATCAAAAAGTGGCCGATTTTATTTTTGAAGAATCAAAAACAAGGGATTATTATATAAAAAATAATGAACCGCAGCATATTCCAATCATATACGAATATATTGCAGGATATAACATGTTTTACTTTGGAATGAGCCAGCCATTGATTGACATGCATCATCTGTATTTTACAATTCTCCATTCAGAGTTTTTTCAAAAAATTAATCCGGGTGAAATCCTGTATAATGCTTCGGACGGGAATCTTAATTCACATCTTATCATTAAGAAAATCAATGAAATTGTTAAAAAAAATTCAACAAATCATCCTGGATTTACCTATAATACTAATAAACTGAAATTCAATTCTCTGGCAGATTTTTCAATAAGTTATTTTTCAGAGTTTGATTTTTTAAATCTCAAAAACTAGAATTGTATGGAACAAATAATTAGAGACTTCAGAAGCAATATAGTTCAAATATTCACTCCATACGGAAGTGGCAGCGGGTTTGTTGTTCGTGACAATAACTACATTGTCACCAACAGTCATGTTGTTGAGCGATGTGCAGATGTAGCAGTTAAATGGAGAGGACACTCAAAAACCAAAAGCAGAGTACTTTTCAGAGACACTCTTTATGATATTGCTCTTCTTGATATGCCTTTGGGTTTTGAAGGCAGAGGGGGTGAAATATCAACAGATCCGGTCAATACCGGACAGCGCATTGTTGCCATTGGACATCCCCGTGGACTTTCATACACAGCAACTCAGGGAATTATTTCAAAAGAAGAACGTGTGTACGCTGGTAAAAAATACATACAAATTGATGCTGCCATCAACCCGGGAAACAGCGGAGGTCCTCTTCTGAACCAACATGGAGAAGTCATCGGAATCAATACATTTATCTTTACTGAAAGCGAGAGTTTGGCTTTTGCCGTGCCATCAGCCCGCCTCGAAAGTGCATTTGCAGATTATTCCCCACATCAGGGAGTTCCATCAATTCGTTGCACAAGTTGTGAGTTTGTAGTCAATAACGAAACAATTCAATCAGGCTACTGCCCCAATTGCGGCAACAAAGTGGATGTGTCTTTGATTGAGCCACCTCCCTATGTCCCATCAGGAGTTTCTGCAACTTTAGAAAGCATCATTTCAGCAATGAACAAAGATGTGTTTCTGGCACGCGACAGTGCCATACAATGGACACTTGAACAAGGTTCGGCAATTATCCGGATTTTTTATGACGAAAAAAGCCTTTTTGTTTTTTGTGATGCAGTTTTATGCAAACTACCCAAAACAAATCTTGGTCCCTTGTATGAATTCCTGCTACGTGAAAACACAAAACTAAATGGATGTTCTTTTAGTATTTATCAGTCTGACATTTTGCTGGGAATGATTATTCATGCTGACGATTTGAAAGAAAAAATTGCAACAGTTCAGTTACTAAATTTACTTGAAAAAGCTGATGAATATGATGATATTTTAATGAATGATTTTCTATGTCAGGTTTTGGAAAAAGATGAATAGCCCAACACATACATATTTTATGAATATGTCAGGTTTTTCACCTTGTTTTTTTTGGGTTTTATGTGCGCTGGCAAAGAGTCAGGCTAAAAAATTAGTAATCATTATAAAGAGCTTTTTTTTCTTTGTTATTTTGCAAACTGGTGAAATGGTAGAATTTTAAAACTATTTTTGAATGAAAAAGGGAATTGTTTTAGGGGTATTTGTATTTGTTTCTTTAATATTCAGTTCTTCTCTGAAAGCAGATGAAGGGATGTGGCTGCTCAATCTGATTGCAAAAATGAATCAATCAGACATGGAAAGAATGGGATTGCAACTGACAGCTGAAGAAATATACAGCATTAATAACTCATCTATCAAAGATGCTATTGTTTCTTTTGGTGGGTTTTGTTCTGCAGAAGTAATTTCTCCTGAAGGCTTGTTGTTGACAAATCATCACTGTGGGTTTTCTGCCATTGTTCAAAACAGTACAGTTGAAAATGATTATGTGACAAGTGGGTTTTGGGCACAATCTCAAAATGAAGAACTACAATGCAAAGGCTTATTTGTAAGATTTCTTGTCAGAATTGAAGATGTAACAGATGAAGTATTGAATTTGATTCATTTTGAAATGTCTGAAGTTGAAAGAGAAGAAGTAGTGAAAAAGATATCCTCTGAATTATCTGCAACAGCAGTAGATGGAACACATTTTGAGGCTGAAGTGAAGGACTTTTTCTATGGCAATCAGTATTATTTGTTTGTGTATGAGGTTTTTAATGATGTGCGTCTGGTTGGAGCACCTCCTTCTTCAATAGGTAATTTTGGAGGAGAAACTGACAACTGGATGTGGCCGCGTCATACAGGTGATTTTTCATTATTCAGAGTATATTCGGACGAAAATGGCAAGCCGGCTGCATATAATACCAACAATATTCCTCTTAAAGTAAAAAAATGGCTTCCAATTTCACTTGATGGATATGAAGAAGACGATTTTGCAATGATTATTGGATATCCGGGCAGAACTATGAGAAATATCACCTCATATGCCGTTAGTTCCTCATATAATATGGTCAATCCTGCGATTATCAAAATCAGGGAAAGAAAACTGCAAATTATGTCAACCGATATGCATGCCAGTGATCAGGTAAGACTTAAATATGCTGATAAATATTCTACAACAGCCAACTATTACAAATACTTTATTGGCCAAAATAAAGGAATTCAAAGGCTGAATGTGATAAACAGAAAAAAAATTGATGAAGATGACTTTGAAACATGGGTTAATAGTCAGGAAAGTCTTAAATCCGATTATTACGGTGATGCCATTCCAAAAGTAATGATGTCTTATCGTCAATTGCCTGAAAAACTATATGTTTATACTTATTTAAGAGAGGCATTGCTGAGGGGTTCTGATATCATTCAGTTTGCAATTCGGTTTAAACCTCTTTACGAGGAATTGAAAAAACCACAACCCAATATCACCAGAATTGAAGAATTAAAAGCTCCTCTTATTAAACAAACTGAAATCTTTTTTTCAGAGTTTGTAAAACACACTGAAAGGAAACTTTTTGAGGCCATGATTGAGCTTTATTACAAGGATGTTCACCCCGATTATCATCCTGACGGATTTAAAGATATTGAAAAAAAATTCAATAAAAACTTTCGGATTTATTCAGACATGGTGTTTCAAACCTCAGTTTTTACTGACTCAACAAGGTGTTTGAGTTTTTTGAAAAAACCAAGCCTTTCAGCCATTGAAAACGATCCACTGCTGAAGATGTCATTGTCTGTGAACAACCATATGACAAATTTATTGAATGATATTTCAGCCCTAAACCTACAGATGAACAAAGGTATGCGTCAATACATGAAAAGAATGATGGAAATGCATCCGGACAGAAAATTTTATCCGGACGCCAACTCTACAATGAGACTTACATACGGGAAAATCATGGGCTACAGAGGTGCTGATGCTGTGAATTTTCACTATCAAACTTTTATTGAAGGACTTATGGCCAAAGAAGACCCCGATAATATGGAGTTTATTGTTCCTGAAAAACTGAAACAACTCTATAAGGAAGGTGACTATGGAATTTATGCAGACAAAGATGGCAATATGCCCATTTGTTTTCTTGCCAATCTGGATATTACAGGAGGTAACAGCGGAAGTCCTGTGCTTAATTCAAAAGGAGAACTCATAGGAATTACATTTGATGCAAACTGGGAAGCCATGAGCATGGACATTATATATGAGCCTGAATTACAAAGAGCTATCAATGTTGATATACGTTATGTCCTGTTCGTTATTGACAAATTTGCCGGTGCATCATACCTGATGAATGAAATGGAAATTAGAAAAACAGAGAATTAATTCTTTTTCTGTTTTATAAACCAATGTAATTAGGCCTTGCTGTTTATCACCCAATAAAAAAACTCAATAATCTTTAACGGCATGTAGCTGCTCTCCAATATGTTGCTATGTGATAAAGGGTTATTGTGTGGGGGTTATAGAAACAAAATTACCTATTGTCCGCCGTGGTTTTTATTAAAACCACTGAGCAGATACAACTTAACAAATTACCACATCCCTGAGTTCTTTCAATGCAAAATAATATTACTTTTGCGACGTTATTTTAATCTCAAAATCCTTTCATGCTTGCCCGTTTTTTTATTTTACTCATACGTATTTACCAAAACACCTTGTCGGTCATCCTGCCTTCATCATGCAGATTTACTCCAAGTTGTTCAAACTATGGAATTGAAGCTTTTAAAAAACATGGTGCATTGAAAGGCTTTTGGCTCACCTTAAAAAGAATAGGCCGATGTCATCCATGGGGTGGCAGTGGATATGACCCCGTTCCTTAAACATCCAGACATAAACAATACTGATTATTATGAAAAATTCAATTACAAAATTCAAACTTCTACTTGCTGTAATTTCTATATTTATATTTAGCATTCCATTGTCTGCTCAGAAAATTGATGATTTTGAAATCAGCAAAAACCTTGAAATATTTATCAATGTATATAAAGAACTCCATTTAAACTATGTTGATGACCTGCAACACGGCAAACTCATCAAAACCGCCATTGATAAAATGCTTGAATCACTTGACCCATACACAAACTTTATTCCCGAATCAGAAATTGAAGATTTGCGCTTGATGACCACAGGCCAGTATGGGGGCATTGGAGCACTGATTCAGCAAAGAGAAGGTTTTGTAGTTATTAGTGAACCATATGAGGGATTCCCTGCTCAAATAGCGGGACTCAAAGCAGGTGATAGAATTATCAAAATTAATGGGGAAGATGCAAAAGATAAATCTGTCAGCGATGTAAGTACTTTTTTAAAAGGATTTCCCGGAACCCAGGTAACACTCGTTATTGAACGTCCGGGCGAAGACAAACTTCATACTTTTGAAATCACAAGAGAAGATATAAAAATTAAAAATGTTCCTTATTATGCAGCACTTGACGGGGGGATTGGCTATATAAAACTGAGCAATTTTGCATTTGGTGCTTCTGCTGAAGTAAAAGACGCAATGATTAATTTGAAAACTAACAACAATATCTCAACTTTGATACTTGATTTGAGAGGAAACGGAGGGGGTCTTCTTGGAGAAGCCATTAACATTGTTGGTCTTTTTGTTCCAAAAAACACACTTGTTGTGAACACCAGAGGAAAACTAAAAGACAGTAATAAAGATTACCGCACACTGACTCATCCATATGACCTCAACATTCCAATTGTTGTTTTGATTGATAATATGAGTGCTTCGGCAAGTGAAATTGTTGCCGGCTCTCTTCAGGATTTGGACAGGGCGGTTGTCATCGGACAACAATCATTTGGAAAAGGTCTTGTACAAAATGTATTACAACTGAACTACAATACACGATTGAAAGTCACTATTGCAAAATATTATATCCCCAGCGGCAGATGTATTCAATCTGTTGATTATTCAGATCGCGACTCAACCGGTAGAGTTAAAAACCCAACAACAACTGATAAAGCAATTTTTTACACTTCAAATAAAAGACCTGTGTATGATGCAGGAGGGATTATTCCAGATATAACAACCGACCAGGGACAATATTCAAAAATCACCATAACTCTGGTAATAAAAAGTTTGATTTTTGATTTTGCCACATTATTTGCTCAACAAAACCCAAACATTCCTCCCGCAGATATTTTTAAAATAACTGACCAGATATATAATGAGTTTATTGCATTTCTTGAGGACAAAGAATATGACTACGAAACTGAAAGTGAAAAGAAATTACGGGAATTGAAGGAAATTACAGTTGAAGAAAAATATTTTGAAAGTATAAGTGCCGAATATGAGAGCCTTGTCACTAAACTTACCCACAATAAGAATGAAGATTTAATCACTTTCCGTGAAGAAATAAGTGAAATACTAGCCAATGAAATTGTTTCAAGATACTATTTTCAAAAAGGAAGAATAGAAAATTCGATACAGTTTGACTCTGACATCAAACAAGCTGTTTCTCTGCTCATCAACCCAACTGAATATCAAAACATACTGAAAACTCCTGAAAAATAACCCCCTCATGTTTGAAACAACACTTGCATGGCTTAAAAACAGAGAAAACAGATATACTGCACTTGCAGTTTTCTTTTTTGCCGGACTTCTGTTCTCAAAAGCATTGCTCAGCATTACAGTGGGTGTTTTTGCAGCCAACTGGTTGTTTGATCTGGGGTTAAAAAACAAGATTAAAAAAAACCTCAACAATTATTCTCTTTTTGCTATACTTTCCATATACGGAATTCTTCTAATCGGAGTTATTTATTCTGAAAATCTTTCAGAAGCAGTGAAAGATCTGAGAATTAAGCTTCCACTTCTTGTTTTTCCTCTCATCTTTGCCACAGAACCTCCTTTTAGTCATAAAAACTTTAAAATTGTTATCCATGCATTTCTATTCTTTCTTATTTGTTCTGCTTTGATTTCTATTGGAGTTTATTTTGTAAGTGATACCCCTGAAATTCGTAGTATTTCATTGTTTATTAACCACATACGACTGGGACTGTTATCCACAACAGGGTCATTTTTTATGCTCTTTCTTTTCATTAAGGCAAAGAAGAAAACAAATTTCTATGCAATTCTTATGGTGAGCGGGGCTTTATTTCTTGCTTTTTTTACTTTGATTATACTGGGTTCTTTTAATGGGCTGATTTACTTTATCCTTATGTTTTTTTTCTGGGCTCTTGTTTTGGTATTCACTTATGCGAAAAAAATAATTGCAATCCTCACAGTCCCGCTGATTCTTCTTATCATTTCAGTCCCTGTGTTTTATGCTTTCAGAGTACACCAGTCATATTTTCCTGAGAATCAAATACCTGAGAACATTCCCAATTATACCGCAAAGGGAAACACATATGAACACTCTCCTGATCAAGCTTTTTTTGAAAACGGGCATCCCGTTTTTATGAACATTTGTGAATCTGAACTTGAAGAGGAATGGAGAAAACGCAGCAATATCAGCATAAATGATTCAGTATCCGGCATTTTTCCCATCAGAGATATTCTGAAACGGTATCTCACTTCAAAAAACCTCCCAAAAGATGCTTACGGAATATCAATGCTCAGCAATGACGATATCAGAAACATTGAAAATGGAATCACCAACTACAAACTTGCAGGCAAATTCCCCTTAGAATACAGATTATATGAAATGTTTCAAAGCTATTATTTCTACAAGCACTATAAAGATCCAAACAGCAACTCACTGTTTATGAGGCTTGAGTATTATAAGGCAGCATGGGGAATTATATTACAAAATCCATTATTTGGAGTTGGAACAGGTGATGTGTATGGTTCTTTTATGCTGCAGTATGAAGAAATGGACTCTCCTCTGGATGTGAAATGGAGAAGAAAAACACATAACCAATATTTTACAATGACAATTGCTACGGGAATTGTGGGATTATTTATATTCCTTTTTGCATTAATTTATCCACCAATAAAACAAAGAAAATTCAAATCTTATTTGTTTCTCACTGCTTATTTTGTTCTGTTGCTGTCAATGATTTCTGAAGATACTATTGAAACTCAGGTTGGAGCAAGTATATTCAGCTTTTTTTATGCGTTTTTTCTGTTTAGCGAACCTTCAGAAAAAACATAAAATTGAAACAGATATGCAACCAATGTAATAAATCAATTATCTTTGTAAATATTCACTAAAACCAAACATTATGAAAAAACAATTATTTTTCTCACTGCTTATTGCCTTATGTATGATTCAGGCAATGCCTCAAACAGTGATTTTTGAAGACAATTTTGAATCATACACAGTGGGAGATTTGCTTGTGGGAACAAGCAGTTTAACCGAATGGCAAACCTGGACACAGCCTTACG
>CAZGIW010000056.1:0-25860 GCA_964526285.1 uncultured Bacteroidales bacterium
AATCACATTGGGCCCAACAAATACATTATTGCCAATGCGAGCGCCATCAGATATCATTGCACCAACCTTAACTGTAACATTATCACCGATAATTACATCATTTTCAATAAATGCATGACAATTAATA
Organism: uncultured Bacteroidales bacterium; assembly: GCA_964526285.1. Lineage (GTDB taxonomy): Bacteria > Bacteroidota > Bacteroidia > Bacteroidales > DTU049 > CAYMAZ01. Next base: position 128 of record CAZGIW010000056.1, read on the forward strand.
TTGCAGTTTTTACCAATAACAGCATTTTTCAGAATGACACAAAATTGCCATACTGTTGTGCCATCTCCAATTTTTTTGGTTTGAACATCAGCACTTGGGTGAATTTGAATTTTCATTTATGTGAATGTTAATGAAATTTTTTTTTTAGTTCCATGAATTCTTCAAAACAATAAATGTATTCATCTTTGTCATAATAATCAGAAGCAAGCACAAGGCAAACTGCACCTGAGGAAAAGTTATGCAGTTCGGCCCAAACACCCGGAGGAATGTGCAATGCTTTGTTTGGCATTGAAAGCTGAACGTTTTTTTTGTTTGTGCCGTCATTTAGAAGTACTTCAAAAAAACCGCTGACAGCAACAATAAGCTGATCAAGTTCTTTATGTGCATGTCCACCCCTGTTGGCTCCTCCGGGCACATCATAAATGTAAAACACCCTTTTTACATCAAAAGGTAATTGGTTGTTGTTTTCAACCACAGTGATGTTGCCCGCCCGATAATTAATCTTTGGCAAACTTAATAGATTGCAGTTATAGACAGTGCTTTTCATTTTTCAAAAATAGGATATATTCTTCAAAGTTGCGGATATAATCATTTTCATCGTAAAGTGTTGATGATAAAACAAGAGCCACAGTGTTTGTGCTGAAGTTTTCCATGTGACGCCATATGCCGCAGGGGATGTATATGCCCATGAATGAGCGATTGAGATGAAATCGTTGTTCAGTTTTTCCGTCATTGACAATCACATCAAAGCTGCCTGAAAGAGCCACAATGAGTTCTTGCTGTTGCTTAAACGCATGACCGCCGCGTGTTTCGCCTCCGGGGATGTCGTACACCCAGTAGATGCGCTGAATTTTAAAAGGGATATGATTATTTTCTTCAATAAAAGAAAGGTTCCCTCTTTCGTCGGGTATTTTGGGGAGATGGATTGTTTTTATGTTAGAAATCATGTTGTGTTTTGTTATGTTTTTTTTTGCAGGGTCTTCGGTGTCTTCGGCTCCGTTTCGCCTCCATTTCGGCTACGCTCAATGATCGGCTCAGACACTGGCTCCGTTTCGCCTCCATTTCGGCTACGCTCAATAATCGGCTCAGACACTGGTTCAATTCCGATAATTTAATATCATCTAATTCAACGGTCATAAACGGTGTCTGAGCGGAGCCGAAGACACCGTTTAGAGTTAGCCGAAGACACCGTTTATTGAAAATATTTCTTTATTTTTCTTTCCCAAAGTATTTGCAATGTGTTTCATTCATGCATTCAGCAAATTCATGAAGTTTGTTATACTCTCCATTTATCAGTGCTTCTTTTTTTCTTCTGCACCATCCCTGTATTTGTTTTTCTCTGTAGAAAGCTTTGTCAATTCTCATAAACACCTCGACATAAATCAGTTGCACGGGCGGGTTTTTCTGAGTAAAGTTTGATCCCTGGCCATTCCAGTGTTCTGATAAGCGTTTCTCAAGGTCTTTTGTGCTGCCTGTATAGTACCTGCCGTTAGAGCACTCAAGGATGTAAACGTAACCTTTCATTGGGTTGGGGTTTATTTTTCTTTTTCTTAGGCCGGGTCTTTGACGGAGTTAATTTATCACAAAGTGACAAAGTTTTTTCACAAAGGTCACAGGGAATTTCGTAATTTATATTTGTTTCGGACATCAAACATTAATCATTAAACATTAGTCTTTGGCACAGCTCCGCCCTCTCAGTCACAGTGTAAAATAACAAAACTATGACCTTCAATGAGTTTAGCGGTTACAAGCGATTTCAACAGAAATCAATGGCAAATGTAATAAATTTCTTAAGTTTTTTTACAGTGTGGAGGATAAATTAACATAATACTATTCATGTGTTTCAGAAATATATCAGATATGTTTATACTTAAATTGCATGCTTAATGAAGTTTTTTATACTGGTGTTTAATAATAAGATGCTGAAAGCCAAACCCATAGCGGTTAAAATTTACAGGTAAATCCATATATTTCTATTATATATTTTATATAATTTTTTTATTGAAATAGAAGATAAAATAATATGTTTATTTTTGTAAAAAAAAAATGAAAAGAATCTTTTACAGATTTCCAATACTTCTGCCTTTTTTATTGATATTAGTTTCCTGCACACCACAAAAGAAATTAATATACTTTAAAAATATTGAAGAAGGGAAACAATACTCGGTAAATCAGTTTGTATACAGACTTCAATATGGTGATGTTTTGTATGTTTCAGTTTATAGTATAAATGAACAAGCAGCACAGTTGTTTTCCTCAACAGGTAAAAGTGTTGTTAATATGCAAAATGATATGTCAGCATATTTGCATGGTTTTGTGATTAATGAATCTGGTGAAATTAATCTTCCTTTAGTTGGAATGTTAAAAGTAAGTGGATTGACAATTGAACAAACCGCATTACTGATTCAGGAACAAATTAGAGAGTATTTCTACGATGCAGTTGTTGATGTAAAGCTTTTAAGTTTTCAGATAACTATACTTGGAGAGGTGAACAAACCAGGTACATATAGGGTAAACTATCCACGCATAAATATATTTGAGGCAATCGGTTTAGCAGGTGACCTAAATGTTTATGGTAAACGAGATATCACTCTTGTAAGAGAAACATCAGAGGGAGTTGCAATATTTAAAATGGATTTAAAGGATAGAAATATTATGGCTCATGAATGCTACTACTTACTTCCAAATGACATAATTTATGTAGAACCCCATAAGGCAAAAGTATTTGGGTTCAACACAGTACCAATAACACTTTTATTTACAACGATATCATCATTAATCCTGATATTGAATTACATCAATAATTAATATAAGTATGGAACAATACAATGGATCAAGCAATAATGATAGTTCTATTCAAGAAGAATCACTTGATTTAAGGAAGATTATATTAAGATTTACTGATTTTTGGCCATGGTTTGTTGTGTCATTATTCTTGGCTTTATCATTGGCTTTTTTTAATAACAAATTTTCAACACCTTCATTCCGGGCATCATCAACAATCCTAATAAAAGAAGATAAGGGGTATAGGCGTACTAACAATCTGATATCCAATTTAGACATATTTGGTTCTCAGACCAATATTCAAAATGAAATTGGAATATTACAGTCATATAGTTTGCACTATAGAACTGTTGAAAATCTTGGTTTGTATATATCCTACAACAGAAGAGGAAAGTACAGAGAAAAAGATGCTTACGGAATATGTCCATTTGTAGTTTTACCTGATACATCACGTTATCAGGCCATCAATGTGGAGGTTGGAATTGTTGCAATTGGAGACAATAAGGTTAGAGTTACAACAAAATTTGATGATATCATTCATGTTATAAAATACAGCACCGGAGAAGTCCAAAAAATTTCTACAAATAAGACCCCTAATGAAGAAGTAGAGATATTCTATGGAGAATTGTATCAGAACGATTTTTTCTCATTTAGGGTATTTCCCACAAATGAATCAGAGATTTTGGATGGTGGTGATTATTTTATAATATTTAACAATACTGCAAGTGTAACCAGTTCATTTCGATCTCGTTTTTCTGCTGAACCATTAAACAAAGAGTCGTCCATTGTTCGTATTTCAGTTTCTGATTTAAATCCAAAACGAGCTGTGGATTATCTTAATGTGCTTGGATCCAATTATATTAACATGGGATTGAGCGAAAAGAACCTTATTGCCTCGAAAACGATAGATTTTATTGATGAACAGTTGATGGGAATTACTGATACATTATCCACAATTGAGAAAAATCTTGCTGAATTCAGAACAGACAATAAGATTGTTGATTTGAGTGCACAGGGTCAGGCAATTTTTAGCAAACTTCAAAACCTTGAGTATGAAAAATCAATGGAACAGATGAAGGTTGGTTATTATACTTATCTACTGAATTATGTGGAAAGTGATACTTCTGGATTAGATTTGATTGCTCCTTCTGCCATTGGGATAAGTGATCCATTGCTGACACAGCTGATTAGTGAATTGTCACAGTTATATACAACACGCGAGCAGTTGAAAGCGACCAGTTCAGCCAAAAATCCTTATCTGACAGATATTAATGTAAAGATTGAAACATTACGCAGAAGTATCGTTGAGAACGTAACGCATATTCTTGCCAATGCAAAATTTATACTTGCTGAGAAGCAAAAAGAGCTGAACAGGGTGCAGGCAGAATTGCAAATGCTTCCACAAACTGAACGTCAGTTAATTAGCATCGAGCGTATGTTTACAGTTAACGATCAGATTTACACATTTTTGCTTGAAAAACGTGCAGAGGCAGCCATTGCCAAGGCATCAAATATTGCAGATCACAAAGTTATTGACGATGCCATGGTTGATGGGCAAATCAGACCAAAGAAGAAGCAGAACTATATTATTGCTTTTTTGCTTGGTTTGTTGATTCCGGCGGTTGTATTTTTTATCTATGATCAGATTCGTAATACCATTAAAGATTTGATCGATGTGGAGAGTTTGAGCAAAACACCCATTCTTGGCAATGTATTACACAATGATGAGGGATATATTAATGTTAAATCTTTATCAGAGCATGTGGTTGATAGCTTTAGGGCAATCAGAACCAATTTGGATTTTTTTGTGGCCAATAAGGAAAAAAAGATTATTTCAATAACATCAATCAATCCCGGAGAAGGGAAATCATTTTGTTCTATGCATCTTGCTTATGTATTTGCCTTAGCTGGAAAGAAGACTTTATTGATTGGGGCTGATATACGGAAACCAGATTTGGGTAATTTTTTAAATATTTCGGGCAAAAAGGGACTGACAACATTTCTCAGTTTTAAAGATGAATTTGAAGATGTTATTGTCAGCACAAAAATTGAAAATCTTGACTTTATTCCGGCTGGTCCCATACCTCCCAATCCAGCAGAGATGCTTTCATCTTCAAATATTGAAAGGGTATTTGACAAGTTGGAGAACTATGATGTTGTTATTTTTGATACATCACCCATTGGTATTATTGCTGATGCTGCTTATATATTGAGGATGGCAGATATAAATTTGTTTGTTGCAAGATATCATGTTTCACGCAAATCTGATATCAAGGCAATCAACCAGATAATTCAGAAGCTGAATGTTCAGCATCCTGCTATTGTCTGCAATGATTTGAAAAGAAAAGGAAGGAAGTATAATTATCATTATTATTATTACGGAGGGAAGAAGGGGTAGGTTGGCGACTTGAGCTCCACCTTCATTCACCTGCTTCGACTTTGTGCTTCGGCAGGGTAATTTGCGATGGTTTAAACCTTATTACCTTAGTAATTTTTCAGTATGCGAGAGATACCTGACCTTATTAGCTTATTGCTGGTGTGGGTTTTTTTATTTTTGATTTAATTCCTGCGCATGACCCCTGCACCCTAAGGGGGATGGTTTTCTGCGCAATCAAAAATAAAAAAACCATGTTCGTTAGGTTTCGATGAAGGAATGCCTGTTTTAGTGCCACTTTGCGGAGCAAGGGATTCTTTGCAATAGGAGTCGCGATAAAAAATAGATATTATTTGCCCAGCGAGGCCAGCGAAATCACATTTATCCCGTCAGGTCGCTGATAGCTCATTCCTGTTCCGGTGATGATGTTTAATGACTTTGGTAAGTTCATTCTGGAAGTATCAATGTTTTTTGCAAAAGACTTCAGGTTATCAGCGGCTTCGTCTATATATCCAACACCTAGTTTTATTTCAAAAGCGGCATAATCACCATTGCGTTTCTGCACAATAGCGTCAATTTCCAAACCATAAGAATCATTGTAATGAAATATGTTTGCATCATTTGCTTTGGCATAAACATTCAACTCATGCGTAGCCAATGACTCGAATAAAAATCCTGTATATTTTAGATCTTTTAATAAGGATTCGTTATCTAATCCCAATGCAGCCACTGCCAAAGATGTGTCACACAAATGTCTTTTGGGGGATTTTCGCAATGATGCCGATGAGCGAATATGTGGGTCGAAAGCAGGTTGTTCATACAAAATCATTAAGCGTGACAAAGCATCAAGATATTCTGATATTGTATTTCTCGATAATTCATTTCTGTCAGAAGTTTTTACATCTTGCTCTAATGTTTTATTATCAACTAGTGTTGCCGTGTTTCTTGCTATTGAACGTATTAAACTTCGAACTTTTAACGGGTCGCGCTTTACTCCCGAAACTCTACTCATGTCCACTTCACAAAGTAAATCAACATAGCCGCTGTTCATCTTGATTGCATTTTTTGCGTTTTCATTCAGTAAAGTGGGCCACCCACCAATCACAATTCTATCTATAATAAAATCAATGGAAATTCCGGAATCGTAGAAGTCTGGAAAGTCCCCTTTCAACAAATCTGAAATCTTCACTTTTCCTGACGAATATCCTAATTCCTGCCATGTCATTGTGTCCATTTTTACAACTGTAAAACGACCAGCGCCACTATGTAGTTTGATCTCATCATTTGGATTAGCCGAACCTGTAAGAATAAATTGCCCTTTAGTTTTACGATCATCTACTTCGTGCCTGACATAATTCCATATTTCAGGATGTTCTTGCCATTCATCAATTAATCTCGGTGTTTCTCCAACCAATAAAAGTTGGGGATTTGTTGCCATTATAACAGGAACTTGCTTGTCCCTGTCCATCTCTACGAAGCTTTTTGCAAATTGTTTAGCCGTTTCTGTTTTTCCACATGATTTTGGCCCTTTTATGAGCACTGCACCCGAAGCTGACAATTTTTCAGATAAATCTTCTTCAATGATCCTATTTAAATAAGACATAATTCATTATTTTATTTGAATGCAAAGATATAAAATAATTTTCATTGTGCAAATTTCAGGTGTTTTATTGTGCAGATATTAGGAGTTTCATTGTGCAAAAATTAGGTATTTTATTGTGCAGATTTTAGAATTCTATTGTGCAAAAAAAAAGGAACATAAATGCTCCTTCTGGTTTTTGTTTTACACTTTATTGGCGTTTTAGTTTACACTTTGATGGTTTTTTTGTTTACACTTTGAAAGAAGCGATTGAGTCGTTTAGTCGTTGATGCTCCACCTTCATTGACTTTCTGTGTTCGGTGTTCTGTGTTCTTTGTTCTTTGTTCTGTGTTAGGTGTTTTGTGTCCCGAAAAATTTAATTTATTGTTGAGTGTTAGTTTTTAGCTTTATGTGAGGCTTAGTCAATAAATTTTTAATTTTTCGAGGATGCTCGAAAAAACTGAAAATTGCGCTTTCTTCCATCATAAAAAATTTGTGGTTTTGCAATTTTTGTTTTTTCGGCATTCTTTCCTCCTTCATTCTCCTTCGGTGTTCTTTCCTCCTTCATTCACTTTCGGTGAATTACGGAGGACACTGTCGGAGGACAAAGTCGGAGGATGATAGATGATGCTCCTCCTTCATTCACCTTCGGTGTTCTTTCCTCCTTCATTCACCTTCGGTGAATTTCGGAGGACACTGTCGGCGGATGATAGATGATGCGATTATGTGATGATGAGATGATGAGATGATGAGATGGGGTTTATTTCAAGATCCAGGGCTTGGAGTTGTTTTGCATTTTAACCAGCATGGAGATGATGTGTTCGTATTTATCATCAAGGTTCGCGAATGTTTTTGAATTAATGTAGCTATGAGACAAAGCGAATTCTAACCAAACTTGCGTTTCCGCTGCTTCAGATTCAGAATCGGAGAGTTTTGAGATAAAATGTTTCTCATATCTGCGTTTTCTGAATGCTTCACCAATGTTGGTGCAAACCGATCGTGAGCTACGTCTAATTTGATCAGTTAAAGAGTATTTTTCTTCTACGGGAAATGTCTTTGATATTTCAAATATTTCTAATGCAGCTGCATAAGCAAGCTTATAAACTTCTAATTCTTTGTTTGATTTGATTAGCATTTCATTTTGTTTTTATTTGATTATGCGCCTTATCGCCTTATCGCTTTATCTCTTTCTACCTTTCTCGCTTTCTCGCCTTATCGCCTTATCACTTTATCGCTTTATCGCCTTATCGCATTCACCGTAGCTCGACGAAGGTTCGCCGGGAAGGGGGTCACATCGCGAAAATTAAACAAAACAAAAAAAACGAAGGTCAATTTTATCACAATGTGACAAATACCCTTATTTAAACTTAAACTTCTCATTGGAAATCTGCCCGTTGATGGTTTTGTTCAGAAATTTGATTCCTGTGTATTCAGTCTCGCTGTCAAATATTTTGATTTCATGAAGCGTATAGTCCTTTTTTTCAAAATACATATCAATACGAACGGGTTTGTTTTGCTGATGCACCTTGGGAATCATCTTAATATAGTATAACTGATTGCTTTCCATGTATTCAATTTTATAATCTTTTTCAGCTGCATCAATATCTCCCAGAATAAAACTAAACATCACTTCGCCCAAACTCTGAAAAGCATTGCCCGAACTCATATCGTATTCCTGCTTGCTGTTGTCTTCTTTTACAAACACTTTGCGTTTTGTGAGAATAATCAGATAGTAATATGGTTCAACATATTCCCAACGAATTGAAGCCGGTTTTTTAAACCAGAATTTGCCATTGGAAACAATGGGCTGTGTCATCATCAGCAAATGTCTCTCCTGAACAAAATCACATGCTATGCTTGATGTGTTTTGCGATTCAGCTTGCAATTTCTTTTTTAATGTTGTGGGATCCTGAACAGGTTTAAAAGTGCTCTGTGCTTTTGCCTGAAACACTGTCAATTGCAATCCCAGTATAAAAAGTAATCCAAAAATGATGTATTTATTCATAAGCATCCATTTGAAGTAATGTATCCGGTGTTTTGATTTGAATATTGTGCTTGTTTGCATATATCAGAAAATTTCTTAAAAGTTCAGGTGTAACTCTTCTGTTGTCGTGCAAAAGAATGATGTCACCTCCTTTGATTTTTTTCTTTATTCTTGCCAAAATTGTGCCCTGATTTTTGTGCACTGTGTCAAAAGAACGCAGCGACCAGCCCACTGTTGTGTAGTTCATCTTTTTTGCAGCTTTTTTTACAGCTGGATTTGTAACTCCATAGGGTGGTCTGAACAGTTTCATGCGCTTTGAAGTAAGTGATTCAACCAGAGCATGTGTTTGCTTAAGCTCTTTCAGCATGGATGATGCACACTTCAAATCAAACAAATAACCGTGGTTAAAAGAATGATTTCCAATAAGATGTCCCTCATTGTGCATGCGTTTCAAAATGTCAGGGTGTTTTTCTATCTGATTTCCAATGCAAAAAAAAGCAGCTTTCACATGATATTCTTTCAGAATATCCAGAATTTCTGAAGTCATCTCACAGGGGCCATCATCAAAGGTCAAAGCCACTGCATTGTCATTTCCTGAGCCATGACAAAGTACTTTCATATAAAACTGAGAACATACACGCATACTTCCCCATACAATGAATCCCAAAAAAATGAGTCCGATACCAATGAAAAACAACAAATGCACATGAATGTAAAGATTCACCAGCAGCAATACAATGGTGATTCCTGTAAAAAAGACAGTGAGATTTCTGAAATTACACATTCTGAAGAAGAAGGAAGCAATGGTTCATATTTAAAAAGTGGTTGTAAATCAGCACATTATTTATTTTTGAAATGTGTTTTCTGTTCACATTGATGATATCAGGCAGTTTCTGTGATTTGATTATTTGATTTCCCAAAGCCATGGCAAAGGCAGATGATGTCATATAATCGCCGCAAAGATGCTTGTAGAAAGCAACAGCACTATTGCTGAAAACCTCGTTTGAGAGGACATCATAGAGCTTGTCACCGGAAGCATCACCTCCGTAGCCGGCCATAAACACATCAATATCAGCAAAATTCATGTTTTTACTTTCCAGGAAATGTTTTGTGAGTTTTATGATACTTTTCTCATCAGCTGTTTCATGGATAATGGAAGGAGAGTGTATCATCACATTGTTTTCATCACAAGGTTTGTCTGAGAGCAGAAAAAAAACAGCACCTTCACCTGCCAGGTTTCCTCTGGTTTTGGTTGATAAAATTTGAGATTGTCCGTCCTGTGAATTGTTCCAGATGCCAAGTCTTGTTTGCAAATGAAAAGAATGTTGGGTAAGTTCATCTACTCCTCCTGTGAGTACTGATGAAGCCATACCTTCAGAGATCATCATAACAGAGTCGAGAAGAGCGCTTTCAAAAGAAAATCCTCTGTGTGAGTATGTTACATTGTATCCGTGGCATTTGAGAAAGAGTGAAATTTGTGAACTGACAGTATTGTGTGTGGATTGAATAAACGGGGTGGGATTGAGGAGTTTTTCATCATTTTCAATAACAGAAATCAGAAATTTTTCAGTGTCTTCAATGCATCCAAGTCCGGTACCAGTGATGATTGCATCTGGCATTTCAATTCCGGCACGTGTGAGACAAGTTTTGGCTGCATAAATTCCCATTTTCACCATCCGGCTCATTCTTCTTGACACCATTGGGTTGATAAATTCTTTGTAGTCAGGCTCATGACAAAAAAGGTGTCCGTTTTGAACCTGAGGAATACTTTCTGTTCCGGTTTGATCAAACTGATTGCTTATATGTGGAGAAACGACTCCGGCTGAGTGAATATAGGTTTTCATTCCGTAGATTTTGAAAAAACTAAACTTGTGTTATTACCTCCGAAACCAAATGAATTTGAAAGTATGTGATTGATTTCAACATTTCTGATTAACTGTGATTCAGGAGAAATTGTTAAATCCTGAATTTTGTATTTAAAGTTCAGATTTGGTGGTATAAATTGATGTTCAATGGACAGTAAGGATACAACGGCTTCAATTGACCCTGCTGCACCCAGTGTGTGTCCTGTAAATGATTTGGTTGAGCTGAAAGGAGGTACTTTTCCTTCAAATAAAATTTCCATTGCTTTTCCTTCCGAGAGATCATTGTTTGGAGTTCCTGTACCGTGCACATTCACATAAGAAATCTGAGACGGGTTAAGTTTTGCTGATGACAGTGCTTTTTCCATGGCCAACCGAGGTCCTGTTCCTTCGGGGGATGAGGCAGTTTGATGAAATGCATCGCATGCGTTTCCGTAACCGCTTACCATACCAAGTACTTTTTTGGGAAATTTTTGCAGAATTTTTTCAGATTCCAGCACCAGATAAGCAGCGCCTTCACCAATGTTGAGACCGCTACGTGTATCATCAAAAGGGCGGCATGCTTCTCTGTCAAGTATCATCAGTGTATTAAAACCATTGATAGTGAATTTTGTAAGAGAATCAACACCACCAACAATCACACGGTCGAGCATGTTTTGTTTTATTAGCCTTGCTCCCAGCATAATAGCATTGGCAGATGATGAGCAGGCAGTACTGATTGTTGTAACAAAATGCGTGATTCCGAAATGATTTGCAAGTATGTGCGCACTGTCACCACAGTCGTGGCCTGCCACATTTTTCATTCGACCTGCAGATGGATTTTTTAAATAATCTTTAAAAAAGATTTCAGTTTTGTCCATGCCTCCCACTGAAGTGCTGGAAATGAGGCCTGTGCGTAAATCTTTGGTGTTTTGAATATGGGCTGATTCAAGAGCTTCTTTCACTGCCACATATGCAAGCAATGAATTTCTGGTTCTGAAAAAATGTTGATTTTTTGCAGGTATTTGACTCAGTAGTTCTTCGTTTGAATATCTTACTTCTGCAACAGGAATCTCATGCTGATACATGGTGTTCACATATTGAGAAAAACCAATACCACTTTTTTGAGTAAGTATTGAATTCAGCACTTGTTGTGTATTGTCGCCAATGGCAGAAATAATGCCCTGGCCTGTAATAAAGACTTTTTCGGACACCTGAGTTATGATTTATTTTGGTGAGAAATGATATGTTCGGCCATACTTCTGACAGAGTGAAGTATCTTTTTGCCTTCTTCAGCTGTGGCAATTTTAATTCCGTATTCCTTTTCCATCAACACATTCAATTCAAGAGCGTCAATGGAATCCAGTCCTAATCCTTCAATAAAAAGTGGTGCTTCGGCATTGATATCTTCAACTTCCATATCTTCAAGGTTGAGTGCAGCAATAATTTGTTGTTTCAGTTTTAATTCTAATTCTTCCATAATGTCAAACTTTATCTGTTGAGAAAATATATTTTTTGCAAACTTTCGGGTTCAAAGTTAATACTTTCATTTGTCTTTTCTTCTTTTTTTACAAAAAACAAAAGAGCTTCATATTGATTTTTAAAAACATCAACCCATGCACACATCACATTATTGACCAATCCCAGATTAAATAAACCTGCAACAGAATCGTACATTTGTTGTGGATCAAATGAAGGAGCAACTATGAAAATGTTTTCGCCTGACATTTTGTGTCTGATTGAGATTTCACCAATCATGATGTTTGGCAAAGTATACACAAAAAGGGAGGGGCTGGGAAAATAGTTGTTGTCATTTTCAATTGTTTCCTGATATTTCAGGTCAGTATCAAGAGATGAAGATGCGTTGGCAAATACCATTCCCACGTCTTCACTTTTAAAATTCTGATATGAGGGGTTATTGGCAACAAGTACTTCAGCACCCAGAAAACCCAGTTTGCAAAGGGCATCCATTTTAAAATATTTGGGATAATCAATCCCGAGTTTTTTGTAAATATTCTTAAAAAAAGCTGTCATTTTCAACTCAGGGTCATCTTCAAAGAAAACATTTCCGTTGAGCATGACCTGATGCTTACGAATTAATGCATAGCTGCTTATAGTTAAATTATGTTTCATAATTCTTTGTATAAAATCATACCTGCATTGCACCCTCCAAACCCGGAAGCAAGTTTCATGCATGTATTAACTGATTTTTGTTCGTTTTCTTTAATAACATTCACATGATGAGTTGTTCCCTGTTTGCTGTATCCTGAAGATTTGAACAACCTATTTTCAATCATTGAGAATTTTGTGGCGATGGTTTCAACTATGCCGGCTGCTCCCAGCGTATGTCCCCAATATCCTTTAAAACTATTGGTTGGAACATGAAGAAGATTTGATCTGTGCAGGGCAACAGATTCCATTTCGTCATTATAGGGTGTGGCAGTGCCATGGGCAGAAATAAAGTCAATTTTGTCAGCAGAAACAGGAAACTGTTTGTTGGAAAGCAGTCTGGAAATAACCAGATTGAGGCCTTCAGCAGTACGGGAAGGGGCCGATATGTGTGTGGCATCGTTTGCTGAAAAGCCTGGACCAACAAGAACAGGAGTTTGAGATATGGAAAGTTGTTTGTCACAGGTGAGAACAACTGTTGCAGCAGCTTCTCCCAGATTAAGACCGCGCCTTTCCATATCGAAGGGACGACAAAAATCATCACTCAGAGCCATAAATGAGTGAAATCCGGAAGCAACAAATTTGGTAATGATGTCAGCTCCAGCCACAACCACATGTTTGTAATGACCCGAGCGAATCAGTTGTGATCCTTTTATCATTGCCAAAAGCCCGGAAATACAAGCATTGGAAATGACAACAGGTTTGTTTTCTGTTTTGAAAAAATCAGCCACAATTTGGGCAGATTTCCAGAGATAAAGCCTTTCATGTGAAAAAGATTTTTTTTCAAGTACATCAATACTGCCTTTGGTTGTTGAGATTATAAGTAATGTGTCTTTACTGCCAGCATCAATGTGGGTTTGTTTGAGTGCATCATGAATGGAGAGAATAAGTAGTTTTTCGTAATCTGTAAATTTTTCAGGATTTTCAATGGAGGAAAAAGTAGAGTTAAGAATATTTTTGTCAGTGAGAGACACGCAAATGGGCGCGGGGAGAAGCTGATTATTCTGAATAATTCTTAACCCTGATTTTCCATTTTTCAGTGCCTGAATATTATCCTCTGATGTCAGTCCCAGAGCACTGATAATATTATCGGCAGCGATGTATATGTTTTTCATAATCAAGTACTTATTTATTCAGTGATACCCCATTTTCTTTTCCATTGCATAAAAAACTCAGGAGTATTGAGCAGCAATTCGTGATTCGTATCCAGAAAAACCTGAACACTTTTGGCAGTGGCAATAATTTGGTTTGTTTGTTTTCCTGTGATGGTAAATTCAAAATGTATTTTGGCAGCTTTGGAGTCCACATATTTTGTTTCAATCACAGCTTCTTCACCAATGAGTAAAAAACGCTTGTAGTCAATTTCAATATTTACAATGGGGACTAGAATTCCGTTTGAAAAAAAATCAAGATAACTCACTCCATACTGAGTTCCGAATGCTTCTCTACCATCTTCAATATATTTCACATAATGCCCATGCCATGCAACTTTCATGGAATCTACTTCGCTGAATCGAACTTTGATTTGAGTTTTATTGGTTAAACTTACATTCTTCATTTTTAGATATGTGAAAGATTTGAATTAGAATGTACAAAATTATGAATTTTTTTTCGAGAAAAGATAAAAATTAGGGTGTTGATATTGAGCCTGAGTGATGAATAATCAAGGAATATTATCACTGACACAGTAATAAGACACTATCATACAATTAATTATGGGTTTTCAGAAAATTTATTATTAGCTTTGCAATAAAAAATGATGCTGCGATTTGTCGTTTTTCCTTTGTTGTTTATTTTGATTTCATGTCAGTCACAGGAAACATCGTCAACTGAAAAAGACATGGAGATTCCTGTAATTTTTAAGACTCAGGATGGAATGTTTCCTGAATCATGGGTGCTTTCACCAATCAATGCCCGTGCAGAATCACTGAAAAGCCATGAGAAAGAAAGGAGTTTGAAAATTATAGAGGATGCTTTAAGCAAGTATCCCGGAGAGTTTGTTGCAAAGTATCTCACAAAGATATATGTGCTTGGGCATTTGGAATTTTATGGAGTGGAATACGGTGGCACCAATTCAAATGATGTGGTTTATTTGTGCAACAAAGGTATTTCAATGGGTTATTCGGATTTATATCTGGAGCAGTCATTTCATCATGAATTTTCCAGTGTTTTATTGAGAAAGCATCCTTCATTTTTTGATAAAAACAGTTGGATTGATCAAAACTCAGGGTTTTCATATGGTCAGGGAGGAGTCAATGCCATTATTGAAGGGAAAGCCTCAGTTGAACTAAGTGATACGTATGCTGCCATGGGGGTGTTGTCTCAATATTCCACTTCAGATATTGAGGAAGACTTCAATGCATTTGCCGAGCAATTATTTTCACCATCTGATGAGTTTTGGGAGCTTGTTGATAGGTGGCCTGCACTTCAGGAAAAAGTCAAAATTATTGTTGGTTTTTATAATCAACTGGATAGTAGTTTTACTTTGGATTATTTTAAGCGACTTTAACTCCACCGGAATTTATGACAGTGGATAATAGTTGAGGCGAGTTTGCGAAGTGAGAACTGAATCATTCTCAATTTTTTTTATATCCCCCGAAATTAACAAAGAAAATGAAGGGGTGTTTATCATTCATTATTCATCAGTCGGATCAACATGAATCACCACATGTGTATCTGTTCCAAATTTTTCTTTGAGTTTTTCCTCAACAATTAAAGTCACATCATGGGATTTTTTAACGCTCATATTTTTGTCCATTTTAACATGAACTTCGATTGCAATATTGTTGCCAATTCGTCTGGTTCGTAAACCATGAGGCTGCTGAATATGTTCCACACTACTTATAATACTGCAGATTTGCTTTCGCATTTCGGGGGGTAATGACTTTTCCAGCAGATCATTGACAGCTGGTAATACAATTTTATATGCCACTCTCATGATAAGAATACTGACAACAACAGCAGCGATGGGGTCAAGTATTTGCCATTTGCCTCCAATGAATATTGCCCCTCCAATTCCAATGAGGGTTGCTAATGAAGAAAGTGCATCAGATCTGTGATGCCAGGCATTGGCTCGCAAAATCTGACTATTGTGTTTGCGGGCTGCAAGCATGGTGTACCAGAATACAAGTTCTTTCACAAGAATTGATACTCCGGCTGCAATGAGCGCTATGTTTTCGGGTGGTTCAACAAGTACTCCGCTCAGCTGACCTCTGATATTCATGACTGCATCCCATGCAATACCAAGTCCTGCCAATGCCAGAATAATTCCAACAACAAATGTTGAAAATGTTTCAAATTTTCCATGACCATATCTGTGGTTTTCGTCAACCGGCTGTGTGGCAATCCGCACAAAAATCAACACAATAATGTCTGAAATAAGATCAGATAATGAGTGTGTTGCATCGGCAATCATTGCTGAACTTTTACCTGTGATGCCTGCAATGAATTTGAAAATGGTGAGTATGATGTTTATAATAAACCCAACCAATGTCACTTTGTACACTTCATTTCTAATCTTCTGATCCGGATTCAGTTTCATTTTCCAAAATTAATGAAATTATACAACACTTTATCCTGGTGTTTGCAAATAAAATTGTAAAATTGCATATTAAAACCCTTAACAATATGAAGTTAATTTTCTCTGTTTTTGTTTTTCTGTTATGTTTGTATTCATTTGGTCAGTTTCCAAATATTGTTATCAATAGCGACCATGAACCCAATGAGCCAACAATTTTCATAGATCCCACCAATACCAATCGAATGGTTGCCGGTTCAAATCTGAATTTGTTTTATTTTTCAGATGATGGAGGATATACATGGACTACAACCATATTAGAATCTGCACTTTATGGAGTGTGGGGCGATCCCTGTGTCATCATTGACACAGCAGGACATATTTATTTCTTTCATTTATCCAATCCTGATGTGGGCAACTGGATTGATCGCATTGTTTGTCAGAAATCTGAGGACAATGGTTTGAACTGGACAATGGGTACGTATATGGGCCTCAACGGAACTAAAGCACAGGACAAGGAGTGGGCGGTGGTTGACAGGAACAACAATAATATGTATGTTACCTGGACTCAGTTCGATGAGTATGGCAGCAGCAATCCCACTGACAGTAGTATTATACGGTTTTCAAAATCCACAGATGGTGGTTTGAACTGGTCCCCGGCAATGAGAATCAACAAATGGGCAGGCGACTGCATTGATAGTGATGAAACTGTTGAAGGAGCCGTTCCTGCAGTGGGTCCCAACGGTGAAATTTATGTTTCATGGTCGGGCCCCATGGGAATACGTTTCAATCGTTCTACAGATGAAGGAGATACATGGCTTGCAGAAGAGATTTTTGTTTCTGATCAGCCAGAGGGCTGGAACCAGCAGATTCCGGGAATATACAGATGTAATGGGTTTCCTGTTACTATGTGTGATATCAGTGGTGGTCCACATCACGGAACAATTTATATCAACTGGACAGACCAAAGAAACGGAACTGATGATACCGATGTGTGGCTTTCAAAATCCACAGACGGAGGTGACACATGGTCGGCTCCCATCAGAGTAAACAATGACCCGCCTGGAAAGCACCAGTTTTTTACATGGATGACAGTTGATCAGGTAACCGGGTATTTGTATTTTGTGTTTTACGACAGGAGAAACGACACACTCAATTTGAATGAAACCGAAGTTTTTCTGGCTGTTTCGAATGACGGAGGAATAACTTTTGAGAATTATCTCATAAGCGAATCGTCCTTTATTCCCAATCCTGCTTTGTTCTTTGGAGACTACACCAATATTTCGGCACACAATGATGTGGTGAGGCCAATCTGGCTCAGGATGCACAACAGTGAAAGGAGCATTATAACAGCGATTGTGAATGGAAGTGAGTTGTCCACAAACGACTTCTACAGTTCCATTCCGGTTCAGCCCGAACAAAACTATCCCAATCCCTTTTATGATCATACCTGGCTGGCATTCAAGGTGGAAAGACCTGCTATGGTGACGGTGAAAGTGACCGATATGTTTGGGCGTGAAATTACCCGCCTGTACGATAACGAACTACTTCAGCCCGGGCGGTATATTGAACATTTCGATGCAGGAAGATTTAACCTGTCTCCGGGAGTATATTTTTTCAAAATTATTTCAGAGAAAAAGACATTTTCTAAAAAGATGGTATTGCTTTAAATTTTTTCAGATTAATATTACTTTTTCAATAAAAAAAGACTGCCTTCAAATGAAAGCAGTCATTATTTTTGTTTTTGAATGATTTTTTATTCCTGTAAAGGAGCGATTACTTCAATCAGTTCAGGAAGATCCATCCCCAATTCTTTCAAATGTTCAATTTTGGGAACTCCATTTTTTGTCCATCCTCTTCTTTCATACACAGCATCAAGAAGTTTTTCATATTGCGCTTCTCTGTGTTTTCTGAGGATTGCGATTTTTTCAGTTGTTGGTTTTCCTGCTGGGTCAACACCTAGAATATCTTTCAATTGCCCGTCGTAACGTTCCTGACGTGATTCGTATTCTGCAACAGTAACAGGACCGGCAGCACGATAGGGCTGCGCATCATGTTTTCTGAGACCAAATCCTCTACGGATATTGAAAATGCGCTGGAAATTATATACTCTTTCGCTTTGACGGATAAGTTCTTCCTTGCTAAAAGGTTTTCCTGTGACAGCTTCAAAAATTGTAACGTAGTTGTCAACATGTTCCGGAATCTTATGAGGTTCATCAGTGTCCTTGTTTCCTGGAGGAACAATGTCATTCCAGCAAAGTTTACACATGCCAACCAAACCGAACCATGTACGGAACATTGGAAAATAGTGCAATGCATCAGCTTTATCTTCAAATGTTGGAATTTGATTATTGACCATATCCATGAAAATGAGCCATGCTTCATCATGCTGAGGGCCTTTGTTGGTCATTGCATAACCACCTTGCTGTGCAAGTGATTCTTTTGAAACATATTGTGAATATTCCAATCCTTTGTTTTCCATACCAATATCATTGAGGAAATTTGGATCTGCACCATATTTTTCTGCAAAAATCTTTTTCATTTTTCTCACACCCTGACCTGCAATCATTCCAAATCCTTCGCCACGTGCCAATTGGTGCATCAGTTCAAGAGCAGCCTCTGAGTTGCCGAAATGAAGATCTAGTCCGCCGGTAATTTCCTTGTTGAGAATCCCTGCTTCATAGCATTCCATTACAAAAGCAACAATAGTACCCCATGTAATTGTACAAATACCATAAGTATCACAATAGAAATTTTGCTCAATAATAGCTTCTGGGTCGAAAATACCAAGGTTAGATCCTAAGCCAGCTGCTGTTTCATATTCTGGTCCATCAACAATAACTTTGTCACCTTTATAGGGTCCTGTTTTCAATGCAAAATCATCAACACCTTTGGCACATGACATCATACATCCAATCCAGCAACCATCAGGTACATTTTGTGTAAAATATTTGTCACGGAAAATATCACTATGAATCTTTCCACCATGCACATGACTACCATATTGGAAGTTATGTGTGGGAAGCAAGTCATAGTCCTGCATCACGTTCACGATATTGGCAGTACCTTTTTTGCGCATCTGGCATTGATTGTCATCAAATTCACGCATGTTTTTGTTGTAGCGAGTACCTCTTTCCTGAATTTTTTCCAGATTTGCAACATTGTTCAGATTCCCTGAAACACCTTCAATTTTTGCAACAATTGCTTTAATTTTTTTATCACGCATAACAGTCCCAATTCCACCACGACCAGCTTGTTTCAGTCTGATTTTTTTACGCTTCATATCATAGAATGTAAAATTCACCATTCCGATAAGGGAATTGGCAGCGCCAGCACCTGTGGAAACAATAGCTATGTTTTTTGCATCTTTTTCATCATCGGCAAAAAGTTCAGTCAGTTCTTCTGCCAGAATGTGAGTATCTTCAGCAAAACCGGGGTCTTCAAAAATTTCCATTTTCCCGTTTTTTCCATCAATGAAGATAATCACGTCTTTTTCAGCTTTGCCTTGTAATTCCAAAGCGTCAAATCCTGAAAATTTGAGGAAAGGACCAAAAAATCCACCCACGTTTGAGTCCATCACTGAATCAGTTTGTGGTGAAATGGAAACCAGAAGAGATTTTCCTGAACCTGAGTATTGAGTAATACCCCCAACTGGACCGCTTGAAATAATAATTTCATTTTCAGGGTCTGTCCATTTTGTGGTTGGAGTTGTGGCATCCCACAACAGTCTCAAACCATATCCTTTTCCACCAATGAATTTTTCTTTCATCTGAGCAGGCACATCCTTAATTCTTAATTCTGGTGTCCCAACATTTACATACAAAATCTTGTCAGAATAGCCTCTGTGCAAAGGAGTTTTAGTGTAGGCCATTTCCTTCAGCACCTTTCTGTTTGTTTTTAATTCTTTAATGTTCATATATTTGTTCGTTAATTGTTTTTAATTTGCAATATGCGGCAAAAATATAAATTTTTTACGCAGTTCTGATGTTTTAAAAAATATTTTTTTGTGTTTTGGATTGACTTTTATCATGCAACAAATAGCAAATCACAGAGTCATTGAATTAGCAGCAATGTCTGGTGTTGGTTTATTAGATGCTTGCTGGAGCCTGGAGATCACCTGGACATGCGATGGAATTACCATTGGCATCCGCCTATGTGAATGCGGCAGCGGGGTAAAGAACAGCAGAATGCCGAAAAAACAAAAATTACAAAATCTCATCTTTCAAATAAAGGAACGTCATTCAATTTTCAGTTTTTTCGAGCATCCTCGAAAAATGGGAAAATCACAGATTTTCAATTTTTCGGGACATTCGAATTTAGAATTATTTGCACTCTAAACCCGAGGGTGTTATAAATATTTTCTATTTTATTTTTTATTTTTTCTATATATACCGGGGTTAAGCCACTTGGCAATTCTTTTTTCTATATTTGCAAAAAAAAGCATCACACATGTCTTCTCCGTTTTTTTACCAATTGCCCGATGATAAAATTGCTCTCTATCCTGCAAATGAACGTTCTGAATCAAAACTTCTCATTTATAAAGGTGATGATATTAAAAGTGATGTTTTTTCCAGCATTGCACACCTGCTTCCCTGCAATAGCTTGCTTGTGCGAAACAGCTCCAAAGTTATCAAAGCCCGGATGTTTCTGCATCGTGAAACAGGAAGCCGAATGGAAGTGTTTTGCCTCAGCTTTCAGCAAACTGAAAAGGGAATGAGCAGAGCAGAATGTCTTATAAAAAATGTAAAAAAACTCAAAACAGACGAAATTCTCTCCGCATCAGTCAATGAGCAGAGCTATACATTCACCCTGAAGGCTCAGTTTACAGGCAGAAATGAAGAAAACAGTCTGGTCACTTTTTCATGGGAACCAATGGATATTGACTTCTATACAATACTTGATATGTTCGGAGAAGCACCACTGCCTCCATATATCAAACGTGAAGCAGAAGATTCAGATGCAATTCGATACCAAACCATTTATGCTGATGAAAATGGCTCAGTGGCTGCTCCTACTGCAGGTCTTCATTTTACTGATGTTGTGGAAGAACAGTTGATACATCGCAGCATTGATACAGCTCATGTGGTTCTGCATGTGGGACTTGGCACATTTCAGCCAATGAAATCAGGCAGCTATCAGCAACATACTATGCACAGCGAAAGATTTTCTGTGAGCAAAGAAACAATAGAAAAACTGATGCAAAATGAATCCAGCAATGTGGTTTGTGTGGGTACAACCTCCCTTCGCACTATTGAGAGTTTGTATATTGCTGCTCATTTTACAGGAGAAAACTCACATCCGCAAAACCTTCATATCGGTCAATGGGATGCAAATTCAATCAGTGTTTTTCTGCCCCGCAATGAAGCATGGAACAGTTTGCTGCAACTCATGCAGAGGCATGATACTGATGCTGTTTCAGGGAATACTTCCTTCATGATAACACCCGACTATAGATGTCGCACCACTGATTATCTGATTACAAATTTTCATCAGCCCGAAAGCACATTACTGTTGATTGTGGCTTCGTTTATCGGCGATAAATGGAAAGAGGTGTATGATTATGCTTTAACAAACAATTTCAGATTTCTCAGTTATGGAGATGCCTGTTTGTTTAGAAACCTCAATCAACAAGAATAACGGGTTGATTGACTGTAGTTGTGTTTTTCTTCTCTGACTTCGTTAGGTATAAAGACCTCCGTTTACAGAAATCACTTCGCCGGTGATGTATGATGCGCCAGGAGAGGCCAGGAAAGCGACAACACTTGCTACTTCTTCGGGCTTTCCAAATCTGTTGAGCGGAATCATGCGTTTCAATTCGTCTTCGGGCAAATCACCGGTCATATCTGTTGCAATGAATCCGGGAGCAACCGCATTCACTGTAACATTCTTTTTGCCTACTTCCTGAGCCAGTGCTTTTGTTGCAGCAATCACTCCGGCTTTTGCAGCTGAATAGTTTACCTGTCCGGGCAACCCTTTAATTCCTGATAAAGACACCACATTCACAATGCGTCCGAATTTTTTCAGCAACATGTTTTTTATCAGAATCCTTGTGATGAAATAAAAACTGTCAAGATTGGTTTTGAGCACATCATACCAGTGGTCGTTTTCCATCCAGACAAAAAGTATGTCTTTGCGTATGCCTGCATTATTAACCAACACTTCGATATAGGCATCTTTGTTGTTTTCAGTCCATGAGGCAAGAGCTTTTTCCACTTCTTCCTGATTTGAAACATCAAACTGAAGCAATTGTCCATCACCACCCAGTTCTCTGATTTGTGCAAGAGTGTTGTTTGCTTCTTCAGTATTGGATTTGTAATTAATCAGAACGTGATAGCCTGATTGTGCAAGACTAATACAGACTGCTTTACCGATTCCCCTTGAACCACCTGTAACAAGTGCGTATTTCATAATTGTATTATTTTAAAATTTCAACCGGATGTGTCATCATAAACTGTTTCAGTTCTTCAATTTCTTTATATCTGACAGTATCTTCCCTGAATGTTGGTGTAACTTTGCGAATGTTTTCAATAATTTTCTGAGAAATGGGTGAAGATTTCCCGTTAATATCAAGATAATCAAATGCCTGGGCAATGGCCATCATTTCAATTGACAAAACCTGATATGCATTTTCAATCACTTTTCTGGTTATCAGTGCTGCATTTGTTCCCATACTTACAATGTCCTGATTGTCATTGTTGCATGAGATGCTGTGGAGTGACATTGGAAATGAGAGAGTTTGATTTTCAGCAACAGTGGAAGTGGCAGTAAACTGTGCCCCCTGCATTCCGAAATTGACACCCAGTTTTCCAAGGTTGATAAAAGGTGGGAGTTTTCCGTTTAATTTGCTGTTTACAAGGAAATTAAGCTGGCGTTCGGCAAGCATTGACAATTTTGTAACAGAGATTTTTAGTTTGTCCATTTCTGTTGAAACATAATCTCCGTGAAAGTTACCACCGTGAAACACATCACCTGCTTCCATGTCAATGACAGGGTTGTCGCTGGATGAATTGGCTTCATTAAGCAATACACGAACAGCATTTTCGATGGTTTCATATACAGGACCCAGTACCTGAGGCACACAGCGCACTGAATAATATTCTTGTACCTTATCTTGCATATATTCTTCATGACTGTGTTTGCCATTGAAAAAGTGGTCTTCACGCCTGCGAATCATCTGACTTCCTTCAAGAAAACTTCGGATACCGGCGGCAATCGTTTGCTGGCCGGGATGCATTTTGATACTATTCAGCTCTTTTGAAAAATAGTCATTGAATGAACCTACAATTTCATTAATCATAGATGAGGCTGCCAGCGACCAGTTGAGCAAATTCACTGCATTGATAAGGTTGACAATGCCTGTACCTGTCATGACATATGTGCCGTTAATCAAACCAAGGCCTTCTCTAAGATGAACCTTTGCCGGTTTCAGTCCGTTTTCTTCAAATACTTCAGCCACAGGTCGTATTTCTCCTTTGTATGAAACATCACCTTCCCCGATTAACACTAAAGCCACATGAGCCAATTGTACAAGATCGCCACTTGCGCCCACACCTCCGTGTTCGGGAACAACAGGAATAATAGACCTGTTAATCATTTCTTTAAGCAAAATGACAACTTCAGGATGCAGCGCAGAGTTGCCTTTCAGATAAGCATTTAAACTGCAGACCATGGCTGCTTTCACACAAATGTCGGGGATGCGTTCTCCCATTCCTGAGCTATGACTGCGAATGGCGTTATACTGTAATCTGACCTGATCCTCATCAGACACCTGATATTGAGCCATGGGCCCAAGTCCGGTATTAATTCCGTAAATAATTTTGTCTTTACTGTATTCCTTCAAAAAATTGAAACTTTTTTCAACTCTCTGAAGAGCATCCGGTGATATGGTAATTTCTGTGTTTTGTAACAGTATTCCTGAAAAATCTTCAAGCGTCAGTTTATCTTCTCCTATAGTAAGCATGTCTGTTCAAAATTTAAAAAAAGTGATGATACAATCTGTTCGTAGAAAATAATTTGCAAAGTTAAACAAAAACATAATCAAATTTTATATTAATTTGCAAAATCAATGTTGATGTAAAACAACCAGGAACACATTCGCACCACAATCTATGAAGCAGAAAGTAAAAATAACCGGCTCTGGACATTATTTACCAGGTAAACCAATTCCTTTTGAAGAAGTGGATAATTATCTGGGCAATTTTGATGGTGCTCCTCCGAAAATACAAAAATGGATTCACCGGATCAAGGAAGTGATGGGAGAATTGATTGAAGTTGAAAATTACTATTTTGCCATTGACCCAATAACGCGTGAATTTACCGACGACAACATCAGCATGTCCGTAAAAGCAGCTTT
Source organism: uncultured Bacteroidales bacterium (assembly GCA_964526285.1). Lineage (GTDB taxonomy): Bacteria > Bacteroidota > Bacteroidia > Bacteroidales > DTU049 > CAYMAZ01. The sequence continues at coordinate 24,729 of CAZGIW010000056.1, forward strand.
TCAGGCTCTGAAAAATGCAGGACTAACACCTGATGACATCGATTTTATTGCATACGGCAGTGCCCATCAGGATCAGATGCCAACGGCAAGTGTGCGCATTCAGGAAGCACTTGGAATTGAACAATGTGGCGAGGTTTCCATACATGCAAATTGCACTTCAGCCTATAAAGCACTCACTATAGCCTATGATTTTCTGCGGGTAGGAAGATATAAACGTGCACTGGTTATTTCCAGCAGTATGTCTTCATCAGAGCTGAGGAGCGAGTATTACAATATGCCAAAGGTAAAAAAGGAAGAATTGTTTTTACGTTATTTTCTCAGCGACGGGGCGGGGGCAGTTGTTCTGGAAGTTGATGAACAACAGGATAATAACGGACTCTATATTGAACATTGTCATCTTGAATCAATTGGAGGGAAAAAGCCTTCAGCCATGGGCAACAAACGTCCTGCCTATTTTATGAATCCTGCTGAGGAATATGAAAATGCATTTCATCATCTTGCACAAATGTTTAATGACAATCTAAGAGAGCTTTTTCATGAAGAAGGAGGTTCGGTTTTTATTAAAGGATTGAAGCGCATGCTTAAAAATTATCCGTTGGATGTAAATTCAATCAGATTTTTTCAGGTCAACTTCCCTTCAAAGCATATATCAGAAATGATAATGGATGAATGTGAGGAATTGGGAATTAACAGAAACACACTTTACACAAAGATGTCAAGCATGGGATACATGGGGCCGCCCATGGTTTTTGCCTGTATTGACAAAATCAGGAGAGAAGAAGAATTTGCATCAGGAGATATTTTGCTGAGCTTTGTCACTGAGGTGAGCAAGTTTATGCAGGCTGGATTTGTTTGCAGGTATTATTGAAAAATTGAGGTTTTTTTCCTTATGTGAGTTCTCAGCTCAAGCTTTAGCGATGCTTGGGCAGGTGATACAATGAGCTTGTCGAATTGCACTTGGGCAGGCTTATTTCGACAAGCTTATTTCGACAAGCGCAATACATCGCAGTGTGGCACTCAGGGCATCGCTTTTATCTTTTATCTTGACACATAGCCTCAGCCTCAGCCTTAATAGAACCATTAATCAAATTCAACCTCAGAAAACTCAATTTTAACATTTATTAACTTGCAT
>CAZGIW010000057.1:0-25576 GCA_964526285.1 uncultured Bacteroidales bacterium
AGCGTGGGAGAAAAATTTTGAAATTCTTCTCTTGGGCTGGCTTTGCAAGCTCTTTTAAAAACTTTGGTTGTAGCGTTGGCAGATGCGGTTTTTAAATGTGCTTGCAAATGCGTTGGCAAGTCATTCTTTAGGTTTTGATTTATAATTTTCAAATGCTTGAATAACATCTTCTCTTAAAATTTTAATTTCAATATCTTTTGCATCTTTTGGTATTTTACCAACTGCATCCATAACATTGTCAATGTACTCTGAACCAATTAAAATTTCTTCACGTGCATAATTCAATATAGCAATCCAATTTAATGTAGCGTTATGAATGCTCTTTGTTTCCTCAATAGCATCTAAATATAAATTCCTACCCAATTCTGGAAAACCACTTCTAAAAAAAGCCAAACCTTTTGTAGCTGTTAAACATATTTTAGTTGAGCCTTCAATTGGCATGTCAGATTTAATCTTGTTTAATTGTTCTAGTGCTTCTTTGGCTTTGTTGTCAAGTGCAAGAGCATAAGCATAATTATTTAATAACTGTGGGTCATTAGGATGACTAATTAAACCTGCATTTAAAAAAGCGATAGATTTTTCTTGGTCTTTAAGTATTGTACTTGCGAGGTTTGAACCAAAAAGAATAGGTCTCTTTGAAAAAGGCATATCAATAAACCATCTTGCAGCGTTATCAATAGCCAAATCATATTTTTCATTTTGAAAATTATCAAGTGCTAATGCTTCATAATTAAGTTTGACAGGGAAAGATTCTGGATTAACTTCTAAATGTATATCTTTTTGTGAAGCCCATTCTATTTGTGCAAGAGAATTGTCGTTTGGTGCAATCATTGATTTATTAAAGAGTTCACGGCTTTTTTTAGTGCTGCCATTAAGCAATTCAACAGTACCAAGCGAACTGGCTAACTCCGTAAAATTGAAAGGAGAAATATTACTTGAGTTTATTAATTCCATGCCTTTCTTCATAAATTTTGAAGTCCTTTTTCTTATTGTTGCAATTGATATTTCAGCGGAGATTAACCAAGGGTCAAAATTTGTCAAAGGATTTTTTCTTAAAATATCATGTGCATAATCCAATTCGCCAAAATGAGCAAATAGCCTTGTTGCACTTCTTAAAATGAATCTATTGTTTGAGCCCAAGTGAAGGGCAATTTTCATAGCACTTACTGACTTTTCCTTTAAGCCAAGAATTGAATAATATCGAGAAAGCTCCACATAAAAAACAGGATTAAATGGATATAATTTAATGTTTTGCTTTGTTTCTCTGATTTTTTGCCAGATAGGTTGTGTATTTGTAAAAGAATGCAAACCTTGTAAGGTCACAGAATTAAAAGGAGCAGATAAATCAATTATTTCGGAGTTGTTTAATATTTTATTTGCTAAGGAAATTTGAGAAACTGATGCTACTTTTGAATTTTGTAGAATATATTTTGCAGCCTCTATAACATCTTTGTTAGTTTTGAAATTATTAACTAATGCAGCACTTAATAAATCAGAAGCGTGAATAACGGTTTTATTAAATTTCCAATCAATAATATAACTTTCAATTGATACTTCTTCCAAAGGAATAATTCTTTCTTTTTGAAAAGAGTTTAATTCACCTAAAACAATAGTGTTACCAAAACTTCGCCAGTTTGGTACAACTCTTCTATCCTTATGTTCAAATAAATTTGCCAAGTTTAATTTTTTATTATTAGTTCTGCTTTTCTTTTTAATACATCCAGTAATGTAACAAATCTTTCAAGATTATAATTACTGCCAGCACAGACAATGCTCCTTGGATGACCTCTTTTTTCAGGAAAAGGGTGACAAAGATATTCAACCAGTTTTTTCAAATCTTCCTTAAACTCAATTTGATTTATGTTACTTTCAAATTCTAATAATGCTTTCGCAAAACCATCTTCCAAATAAATTTTCAATTCATCAAATGTGCCTGTCCATACTTCCCAACTGAAACTATCAGGGATATGCTTTCTAAGTAACGCAGACATACTAATACCTGTAAAGTAAAATACAATTAAACTACCCAATAAGTAGCTGTCTGTCGCAAAAACTCTTTTTAGCCAATCTTTTTCATAATAACCATACATAATTTCTGGTGGAGCATATGTATTATCTCCAGTAAATGCTCTTTTATTATAAGGCCCATCAATATCGCGACACATTGAACGACCTAAATCTCCAATCTTACTGTTTGTATCAAAAACAAGTATATTAGAAGGTTTTAAGTCTTGGTGAGAAACTTCAATAGCATGAAGTTGCTTTAAACCAACAGCAATTTCATGGAGAGATTTTAATCGCCATGCATAATCCAATTTTGCTGAAAAATCTAATTTTTTTCGAATATCGCCATCTGCCATATCAAAAATTAAATATGGGACAATTGAAATAGCATAACCAGTAATGACTTCTTCACCTGCTTCTTTCACAAATGATACTTTTGTTACATGTTTGTTTTTACAATAGTCTGACAAGTCCCTTTCATACTGATAAGCAGTAAGCATTTCGTTCATCACATCTACTATTTTGCTGCCAGGTACTGAAATTGTAAGAAACTTAGCAAAATCATATGCTTTTAGAAAGCAAGTTTCGTCATCCTTTTCGACTTTATAGCAGACTGAAAAAAAAGAACCGGTTTGATTATCTGCTTTTTCTATCTTTTCCTTTACAAACCAACCCGTTTGCAAAGTTCTATTTAATAAGTTATGAGCTGCATTATCTGTCATAATCATTTAATTTTCAATTGTAATTATTTCCTCTTTCTTCAACGCATCTCTCAAAGCACCCTGCAACAATTTTTCATTTTCAATTTTGTTTTGTTGTATGCTGTATTGCAATTCATCACATAGTTGCATGAGTTGTTCAAATGTTTTTACGATGCGGTGTTGTTCAGAAAGTGGGGGAAGGGGAATCAGTTTTGGATAAACTCTATGTCCTGAAATTACAGGTTGTGAACCTGCAAATTGTTGTTTTCCTAAATCAGCCCACCTTAAAAGATGAATTAAAAATTCCCGATAAATATTTTCTTCCGAATAAGAAACTGTAAAGGCATTATCCGTTACCCAAGCATTATTTTTTGTTAGATGAACACATCCACAATAATATCCAACCCTTCCTATCACAATGGTTTCTTTTTCTAAATTGAATTTATTGTGATAACCATTTATTCCGTTGCCACCGTAAACTGGAATCGTTCCGTTCTTATCCATCTGTTCTGAAGTCAGCCCATCACCAGAAGAAATTCTAACTATATCACCCAACCTGCACCACACCCAATTTTCAGGAATTGTAAAAGGGATTTCTTCTTCATTAATTAGAGGTAATTCTTTTTCCTTCCTTAAAATCTTTTTCGCAATCAGTCTTTCTTTTTCGGATTTTATTTTTTTTAGCAAGTCAATTGCATTGCCATCTTTAGGGTTTTGATTTGTCAACTTGCCCTGCATGGCTTCTCTCAATAATACTTTACGAAGTTTAGCGACATCGCCATCTTGTGCAATTAGTCTTTCCTCCAATTCATTTTTCAAAACAGACGCTTCTTCTTCAAGAGCAATTATTTCCAATTGTCTTTCATAACACGGCACTTCAATTTCCACATCAGCCAATTTATTCATGGGTAAACTCACATTAGCTGCTCCTTTCATTAATGGCACTAATAAACTGTCTTTAAACTGTTTTAAATATAAGTGTAAGTATTTCGGATGCAGTCGTGTTTCATCTTTGGGAATCACAGCACACAAAATATTTCCCAATGCAAATTTTCCTTCCTGATAATGCACCCGTTTCATGCTTGCATGTCCATGTCCTGTGCTGCTGATTAGCGGAACAATTACTGCTTTTGCATCAAACTGAAATTCACTATGGTTTCTGCGTTCATCACTCAATGCAACCAATGGATATTTTCCACCATCGGCTTTCATAATACCGGTTGCTCCTTTGGTAATACTGCATATATCTTTTAAACGGTATTTCATTCTGTAGTAAGTAATGTTTTCAGTTTGTTCACTATTTCGTGAATTTTATTTTGCTCAATATCAATGCGGGAAAGTATCTCATTTGATGTTTCTTCGTTTTCTTCAACTACTGCATTTGGATTTTTGATGTCCAAATCAAAACCACGTTCAATAATGGTATCAATTGAAACCTTCCAACTCACTTCGCTTTCTGCTCTGTTGTTCCACCATGTTTTTATGGGGTCTAGTTCCTCCAATTTTAGCGGATTTGTTTTAGAATACGATTTTACACCATCCTGATATTTAAGTTGGTAATACCAAATTTCTTTTGTGGACTGCCCTTTTTCAAAAAACAAAAGATTGGTTGCCACCGTAGCATAAGGTTTAAAAACCGAATTAGGCAAACGGATAATTGTATGTAAATTACAATCTTCTAAAAGTTTTTGCCTTATTCTTTGTTTAACTCCATCACCTGAAAGAGAACCATCGGGCAAAACAATTCCAGCTCTACCACCTTGTTTAAGCAAATGAATCATTAAAATCAAAAACAAATCGGCACTTTCTTTTACTCTGTAATTTGCGGGGAAATTATTTTCGTTATTGTTTGCAACAGTACCACCAAAAGGAGGATTGGCAATAACTACGTTTACTCTATCTTTCTCTTTGTATTCTGATAATTGTTTATCCAATGCATCACGATAAGTAACATCGGGCAATTCAATATCGTGCAGTATCAAATTAGTAATTGCAAGAACATAAGGAAGAGGTTTCCATTCCCATCCCTGAATATTTTCTTGAATTGCTTTGCGTTGTTCAATATTCTTGGTTTGCTTTTTCAAATGGTCAATTGCAGAAGTCAAAAATCCACCAGTACCACATGCAGGGTCAAGAATTTTTTCATTTAGTTTAGGGTTAATTATGTCAGTAATAAATTGAGTTACTGCCCTTGGAGTATAAAACTCACCATAATCACCAGCACTTTGTAATTCCTGTAAAATAGTTTCATAAATTTCTCCGAACAAATGCCTTTCAGATGCTTTGTTGAAGTCGATTTGGTTTAATCGATTTAAAACTTTACGGATGTTAATTCCGCTTTTCATGTAATTGTTATTGCCTTCAAAAACTTCACGTACCATATATGCACGAGGGTCAATGGCTGATAGTTCTTTGAGTGTTGGAAAAAGTTGCTGGTCAACAAAGGTCAATAATTCATCACCAGTCATTCCTTCATCATTTGCAGCCCAGTTACGCCACTTAAATTTTTCAGGAATAGGTGATTTGTAATTATCATCTAACAATTCAAGTTCCTTGTCTTTGTCGTCAAATATTTTTAAAAAAAGCATCCAGCCCAATTGCTCAATGCGTTGCCCGTCACCGCTTACGCCACGGTCTTCACGCATATCATTGCGGATGGATTTTATTATGCCTGAAAGGTTGCTCATTAATATTTATTTATTAGGTAACAATTGTTCTACGTCATCCAAAATTTCAATTCTAGCATCAACATATTTAATAAGTTGCTCAACAATTTCAATTTGCTTTATTTCAAAGGCATGTGCATTATTATCGTCTAGCCCAGGACCTATGGTACAAGGGTCATTAGTAATATCAGCATCCCTTAATTTCACAAAACCACATTCATCAAGAAAACTTATTAATCCGAATGAAATGCTTATAATATATAATGCCCATTGAATTCTTTGTTCAACCCTTTTCTTGTCTTCTTGAACCAGTGAGGTGTAATAATTTCGCTCAATTAATATTTGCGCTTTCTTTTCTTTTTTGAAAACCCGAATACGGATTTCTTTTAATTCATTATCAATAATGTTTGCGATAAAATCACAACTGATAGGATTCTTCTTGAATCTATCAATGATTACTTTTTCATGTGTTGTTAGCATAGCAATAAATTTTAATTTTTATAAACAGACAATCTTGTGTAGGTTGAACCAGTAACTTCATAATTAACACCATTCAAGTCAATTGAAAAAATATTTAAGTAATTCTCTTTGATTTTTTCTTGGTCTAGTTGGCTATCGTTTCTTTCAATCATTTTAATTACCTTTTCGCAAGCTTTTTTAAAATCACGATAGAGAAATTCAATTATAATAACACGCTTATCAGACCCTTCAAGTTTTTTTAAATGTTTTTCCTCTGGGTATTTGTTAATGGAATTTGAGGTTAATAGTAGCTCGTTACTTGGTCTTATTTGATGGATTAGAGAACACCTGAAGTTATTATAAAGCCAATCTTGATTTTGCTTGTAAAATGAATTTGGAAATAAATTCTTTGATAAAGCATTTTTGAAGCGATATCCATCAGATATATGTTTCTCAAAAGGTTGATCGTCAAATAATGACCCTAAAAATTCTATACCTTGACCAATGATAATAAATGAGTAATAGTGAAATTCTGCATCGACAAGCTTTCCAATACTTTTTATTAAAAATTCGTTTATGAATTCTTTGATACTTACATTAACATTTTCTTCCATCGTTAATAATTTACGCTGTTTTATAAAGTTCAGTTTCTAATTCTTTAACTGCTCGTAAATACTCTTCTTTACTGCCAAATTCATTGATAATTTCAACAGGAGAGCCGAATTCATTAAGCGGTTTTACTTTCAATACTTCCATACTTTCAATGTTTTCAATTCCTTCATCTGCATATTTTTCAAGCAATGCCTCTAAAACTTTCCTTGACTGCTCGCCGTATTTAGCAAAGTAATTACGCTTTTTTACATTATTTGCTCGCTCTTTTCTTGTTAGTGGTGGCTGGTCGTATGCAATATGACAAATCAAATCAAACAAGTCAACTTTCTTTTCGACTGCTTCCATTAGTGCTTCTACCAAAACGCCTTGTTCTTGTAATTCCTTGATGATGGCTTCTTTTCTGTCGGTATTATTCCATTTGTTTAAGAAATCATCAAGTGAAACGAATTGTCCTTTTATAATTTCTTTGGTATGGTCTTTCAAGCTTGTTGTAATTGGTTTTCCGTGTTGGTCAAAGTATAATTCACGACTAACCAAAACCGAAACATCAACTCCGTTTACATAGATTTTTTGTCGTGGTTCTCTAACTACCGTTTGAGTATTGGGTGGTTCTGGGTATCTTATTTCAGGTTTAATAATTTCAACTTCTTCTCCGCTATCTTCATCAATTATTGGAGTTGTATTGTTTTCTTCTTCGTCAACAATGCCGGTTAAATCGGTTTCCTCTGTAACTGGTTTTATTCTTATAGGTTCTCCATCAAAGTCAGGGTCTGCAAATAAATCTGTTGCATTTCTAAAATCCAATATTGTAAAAAATAGTTTTCCGTATTCTTCATTAATTCTTGTGCCTCGTCCAATAATTTGTTTGAATTTGGTCATTGAATTTATATTCGCATCCAGAACAATTACTTTACAGGTTTGAGCATCAACGCCAGTTGTCATCAATTCGGAAGTAGTTGCAATTACAGGAAACTTTTCTTCAGGGTTAATAAAATTATCTAATTCACGCTTTCCTTCGTCATTGTCTCCAGTAATTTGCATTATGTATTTGTATTTGTTGGCTGCTATATCTGCATTGTGCTTTTGCAAAGCAGAGCGCATTCGTTCAGCATGGTCAATGTCGGCACAAAAAACAATGGTTTTTGCATAGCGGTCAAAGCCTATCAAAAATTCAGTTAGTTTTTTTGCAACTGTGTCGGTACGTTCATCAATAACCAAAGTCCTTTCAAAATCTCTGCGATTATAGATTCTATCTTCTACAGGATTTCCTTCTTTATCTAATTTACAATCTTCGGGTCGCCAACCTTCTAAATCAATATTTAATCCAACTCTAATAACACGATAAGGAGCTAAGAAACCATCGTCAATTCCCTGTTTTAGAGAGTAGGTGTAAATAGGTTCGTTAAAATATTCAATGTTACTTATTGTGTCTGTTTCTCTTGGTGTAGCAGTTAAGCCGATTTGAGTTGCATTTTTGAAATATTGTAAAATATCTCTCCATGCACTATCTTCTCTTGCACTACCACGATGACACTCATCAACCACGATTAAATCAAAAAACTCAGGGCTGAATTGCTTGTAAACATTTGCATCTTCATCAGCACCTGATAAACCTTGATAAAGGGCTAAGTAAATTTCATAACTTTTGTCAATGTGTCTGTGTTTTACCACAGTCATTTTATCTTTGAAATATTTAAAGTCTCCTCTTCGTGTCTGGTCTATTAATACGTTACGGTCAGCCAAAAACAAAATGCGTTTTTTTGTTCCACTTTTCCAGAGTCGGTGTATAATTTGAAATGCTGTGTATGTTTTTCCTGTTCCTGTTGCCATTACTAACATGATTCTGTTTTGTCCGTTAGCAATTGCTTCAACTGTTCGGTTTATAGCAATTTGTTGATAGTATCGGGGTCTTCTACCTGTTCCGTCAAAATAATAATCTTGTGAAGCAATCTTTTCAGCCGTTGGTGTTATGATGCCTTTGTATTTCTTGTATTTATCCCAAAGTTGTTCGGGAGTAGGGAAGTCGTCAATACCAATTTCGGTTTCAATATTCCCATCAGTTGCGGTGCGGTCGTGAAATAAAAAACCGTCTCCGTTACTGCTAAAAACACATGGAATGTCAAGTATTTGTGCATAGTCCAATGCTTGTTGAATACCTGCTCTAACAGAATGATTGTTGTCTTTAGCTTCTATAATTGCAATAGGAATATTTGGTTTGTAGTATAAAATGTAATCTGCTCTTTTTTGTTTACCTCTTGCTGTCAATTTACCCTTAACATATATTTTTCCATCAGTGAACGAAACTTCCTCCAATAGCTGTGTCAGCCTGTTCCACCCTGCTTTCTCAATTGCTGGTGTTATGAATTTTGTACATATGTCCCTTTCTGAAAGGTCTTTTTTATTCATTCTTTTTCTTTTCTATATTTTCTGTGCGTTGGCAAAAATTCAAGCTCTTTTGGTTTTTTGTTTGGGCTTTGCGTGTCGGCAAAAACCAAATGTGCCTGTATGTGCGGTGGCTCTTTTAGCATGTTGCCTAACTTTCCAGTGTTTCCCCCAACGTTTCAAAAGCAAAAATAAACATATTTTTCAAATTCAACTGAAAAAATGTAGAATATATCGAAGTTGGAAAATGCGGAATGATTCACATAACAGAGGTGGACTACTTTAGTCCGGAATGAGCATTCTCCTGACCACCCCGTCCGCATCAACTCTGTCCTTTGCAGCTAATATCCTGCAAGCGGCCACCCCTCCTTGAGGGGAATTTGTCACACCTGAAGCTTGGTGTTCGCTTTGCCACGCGAAGGATTCGCGCGGCAACTGTTGGAGATAAATTCGTGCGGTAGCGATGTAAGTAATTGCCAAAGGCATCCGCCTAGGCGGATGCAGCAACGAGGTGCGACAGCGGCTTGCGGCAGCGGCGGTGTGAAAGGTATAAAGGAATAAAGGGTTAAGAAATAGTGGTACAAATATTTTATATTTAATATTTTATATTTTAATTTTTCTATTAATCGCATCTATGCCCAAACACAGCAATAGCTCCGGAATAATCACAATAAGCTAATAAGGTCAAAAAACTAGTTTATGATTTGTTGTTTTACTAAGGTAATAAGGTTTTTTTTTTCGTGCTGGTGTTTGGTGTTCGCTTCACTTCTGTCAGAATTACCAATAACGCCTGATTCCCCTTAGTTTATGGGTGTATTCATCTGGCCGAATGGAAATGCCTTTTTCATCAATTGAATCTGTTCTGACTTTTCCGCTGCAATGCAAAATCTGGTTTTTTTCTGTTAGGATGCCCACATGTGTTATTTTTTTAGTGTCACCAAAAAATGCCAAATCATCCGCCTTGCCTTCGCTGAGGTGTTTCACTTTTTTGCCGATTTCAAATTGTTGTGATGCATCACGGGGGAGCTGAATCCCATGCATGCGAAAAATGACCTGAGTGAATCCGCTGCAATCAAAACCCATCACTGTTTTTCCGCCCCACAGATAGGGAATATTAAGGCAGTTTTTTGCAATGTTTACAATACTGTCGGTTACGTTTTGTGGTTGTTTGCTGTCTTTGAATAAATCACCAACATTGAAATAATATTCACCAATTGAGAATTCTTTTTGTCCATACAATATTGAGCCAAGACTGAGAAAAAGCTGAAGATGAGTATTTGTAATAACCGGATTAATAAGTTGTTGTGTAAAAAAAATGGGGATCCCAGTAAGTCGTTCTTTTTCTTTTGTTGAGATTTTATATGATTGTGCAATGTCAATCCAGCCTTCATACATGTCAGAAAGAGAAATAATTTTTACCCATTGTGATTGATGTTTTTCAATTGAATACAAATCTCCAAACAGGAGTTGGGAAATCATTTCGCTTTTGTGCGAAGGTTCTGCTCTCATAGGGACGGCAGGGATAATGCAGGCTCCGTATGTTTTCATCAGCAATGTTTTTGCAATGATACAATAAACTTTTCAATGGGATAGTGTTTTAAATACTGAACTGATTCAAGACCTGTATTAAAAACTAAATCCAAAACAGAAAGATTTGACAGGAACTGTGTGCTTCCTTTAAAAAGCTGATAGTAGGGAGGGGCAGAAAATTCATAAAACCCATGCTGCTTTGGTGAAAGCAAATATCGCAAATCATTGTGCCTGGATTCTGCATGATTTGGAGGAGTAAATTCTTTTGTGTGATGAATGTGTTTTTCAATACGGAGAATGCTCAGGAGGCATTTCACAGATGCATCATTCATCTCTATGAGTGAGTTATGTTTCTGATGAAAAAAATCTTCAATTTTGTCTGAAAAAAAATCAAAATAAGGACTGGAACCGTATGCGCTTTCAATTGTGGCTAACTGCTGACGTTGCCAATGCTGATGGTCAGAGACCATTATTTCCATTGTTTTCGATCTGTTACCATTGGGTTTACTCACAGGAACTGTAAGTGAAGTTTTTCCCTCAGCAGTTAGAATATCCATTCTGTTTCTGAAAGTTTGTTTTGCAAAAGTTTCATGTATTTCAATGAGGCAATTTTCATATTGCAGAAATGCCGCCATCCATGGAACAGGGGGAAATATGCATGAAGGTAAAAGTGTATGTTTAGACATAAATAAAAAAAAAGCCCCGTAAAGAGGCTTTGTTTTATGTAATAATATTTTTAAGATGCTTCAGAGACAAGGTCTTTGAGATCTTTAGATTGTTTTTTCATTGTGATTTTGCATCTTTGGAAGTTGTCAACCGGCCATCCCTGCCATAGGATATAGTTGCCATAGCTGTCTTTGGTGTTGTAAACAGCAGTTGTTGTGGCATCAAATTCCCAAAACATGGTTTCATAATCATCAAAGAATTGAATACGGATGTCCATGAATTTGTGATACACAATAGGTACGTGGAAAGAAGTGTACACCCCGCAAAGTTCAAGCAAACTTACAAGAGTTTGTGTGCCGCCCACACCTTCAATTTTCATTTCCAGAGTGAAGCGTGACTGAGTTCCGCCGCCTACAAAGAATTCTCCTCCGTTGAAACTGAGAGAGGCATAATTAAATACCTGGTCAAGCTTGCCGGTGATGTTTGAATAGTTGTTTTCTCCATAAACAATGTACATCATCAGGGGTCCCCCAGTAGAAATTACAGTACCATCACTGCTGAGATGAAATGCAAGAATCGGAAATTTCAACTGACTGACAATTTCCTGGTTTGAGGAGTTCATTACAGATGTGACTTCCCAGACACCTTCCATGCTTGATCTGGTGGGTGGTTCTTCCTGAAATAGATCACAGGATGCCAGCACAAATGCTGAAATGATAAAAATGGCAAGAAGTTTTGTTTTCATAATGTTGAATTTTGTTTGAAGCTTTGACAATAATTATTCCATTTTGTAAAAGTACAAAAAAACTTTTTGTAACAAATTTTTTTTTTCAACGCTATAAAATAATGTAACCATTTACAAAGTGCAAATTTGCTATGAGGTCAGCAATCATTTTATTGCTGTGTATTTTTTTTGCAATATCTTCAGCTATTGCACAGGAGGATATTTCTGGAAAAAAACCTAAAAAGAAAAAGGTGAAGACAGAAAAGACACAGGAGAGTAAGCCCGACAAAAAATCTGAAAAAGCGGAAAAGCCCGAAAAGACTCCAAAAGTTAAAGATGAACCAGGCAGGAAACCAAAAATAGCTCCTCCTGGAACGGTAAGGCTTAATGATTCTGTTTATATTGATGTTAATCCAATCAAGAATATTGATTACAGAGAGTTTATTAGTTTTCTAAATTCTTCTTATTCAAAAACTGTAAGAGATTCAATGGACAATATACCCCTTTATGGAATTGATGTAGAGGAGTTTAGAAAATTTATGCGTTTGGGAGGGAAAGATACAGAATTATTAACAAGAATGAGAATCAGGCTCGATCAGATTCTGAGTTGGGCTATGAATCTGGAGGAATATTTGAATAATCCAAAATATAATGATTATCCTGTTGTTTTTGTTAGCTACAATCAGGCAAATGAATACGCTATGTGGCGAACCCGAATTGTAATGTTTTTGTGGGCTGTTGAGGCTAAAAATGAAAAACAACGGGAAAAATATTATACCAAAGTCAGATATCGTTTGCCAACCATTGAGGAGTGGGAAGAGGCTATGAATAAGTTTGGAAAAAACACCATAACAAATAAAGCAGTGTTTCCTCATACTATTGCTTGTACTTTTCCGGCAGTACCTCAGAAAAGAAAGCTTGATTTTTATTATATTCCGGGAAATGTGGCAGAAATGACCAGTGTTGAAAATGTGGCAGTGGGTTTATCATGGAGAGATATGGATGATTCAGGTGATTATACCAAAAGGATAGATTATTTTGGTCCCCGCGACTGGCTTGGGTTCAGATGTGTCTGTGAAATTGTTGAATACTAAAAAAAATAATATGAAAAACTGGTACGAAAAACTTTTTGAAAACTACAGCGAACAATATGATAAAGAGGTGTTTACCAAAGGGACAAAAGGAGAGTGTGATTTTATCGAGAAAGAAATAAATTATAACAAAACCCTGAACATTGTTGATATTGGTTGCGGAACAGGCAGACATGCTATCGAACTTACTCTGAGAGGATATCATGTCACAGGTATTGACCTTTCCGAAAATCAATTGAAAAAAGCCCGGCAGAAAGCTGAACAATTGGGTTTGAAAATTGATTTTATAAAAATGGATGCACGCGAAATTTCATTTAAGAGGAAGTTTGATCTTGCTTTGATGATTTGTGAAGGAGCCTTTCCTCTCATGGAAACTGATGAAATGAATTTTCAGATTATTCAAGGTATTGCAAATACTTTAAAACCCGGATCTAAGTTGATTATGACCACCCTGAACGGCTTGTTTCCCATATATAATTCTATCAACGAATTTCACCAGCAGGACAACATTGATGCAAACGGAACTGCAACTTATTTGAGTGATGCTTTTGACCTGATGACTTTCAGGGATTACAATGCTACCACATTTACGGATGATGAAGGTGTTGAACATACCATTGAATGTAATGAACGCTATTATATTCCCCCTGAAATATCATGGTTGTTGAAATCAGCAGGTTTTGAAAAAGTTGAAATATTTGGTGCCAGGTTGGGAGCATTTAGTAGAAATGACAAGCTCAGTATTCGTGATTTTGAAATGCTGATTGTTGCTGGAAAGCAATTGCAGGAATAACGATTAACGCAAAATACGGATTGCTTTTGAGTAGTGACGATTATTAAAACAATCCCATGTCAAGCCGTGCTTCATCACTCATTCTGTCAGGGTCCCACGGAGGGTCAAAGGTGATTTGTACATCCACTTTGTGAACATTTTTTATCTGTTCAAGAGTGCGTTTTACCTGATTTGGTAAACTATCGGCCACCGGACAGTTGGGGTTGGTAAGTGTCATTAAAATCCTGACAACGGGTCCTTCTTCCAATGAAATGTCATAAATTAACCCCAGATCATATATATTGACTGGCATTTCAGGGTCAAATACCCTTTTTAGGCTTTCAATTACCTGAGACATCAGGTCAGGATCAAAGATTTTTTCTGCCACGGCTAATTCAGGATTTTAAATGATTTAAAAAACTTGTCCTTTTTCTTCTTGTTGGGGAGCTCTTCAACTCCGAGAACTGCAACCTGAAATAATTTTTCTGGAGTAACATATACTCTGTAAGTTAAATAATAGCCATTGTCATTTGTAGAAAATTCCAATCCCTTGATTTTTCCTGATTTGATTTCCTTTCGGTTTTCCTGTTTAATTTTTAAACTACCAAAAAAACCTTCTGCCGCATTATCAAGAATTTTTGTTTTGTCATTTTTCATGTCACCAAAATGGTTTTCAGGAAATTCGCTCACTGAGACCATGTAAATTATATTTGAACTTTCCTGCCCCAGATAATTTCGTAATGTAATGGCATTGCCATCCTGGGTTGATTTGTCAATTTTAGCTTCAACTTTAGAAGGGAATGTGGCTTTAAAATGCCCGTTGGGACAAGTGAATTTTTCTTGCGAAAATAACATTGTGCCAATGCAGAAAACCATAATTGAAAGAACTAATTTTTTCATGATATTTTGTTATTTGGATTTGATACAAAAGTAATTATAAAAATGTAAAGATTACTTATGTGTTTTAGCCTGTTTTTTGAGACAATACTTTCTAATACGAATTCTACGAATTACGTATTAACGAAAAAAACTTCTCACTTTTTTTAGATCCCCAGAAATTTTCGAAGAAAATGATGGAGGAAAATTCACCTTCGGCGAATTTCGGAGGATAATAGATGATGAGTTGATGCGAAGCGGCGACTTAATCGAAGTAAGAAAAAAATATTTCTAAATTCTTACTTCGAGTTTTCAATTATTCTACTGTTCCTTTGTCTTTTGCCTTAAACGCCATAGCATACAGCTTCATTTGTTTAATCATGGCCAGAAGTCCGTTGGCTCTGGTTGGCGACAAGTGTTCTTTCAGTCCGATTTCATTGATGTAATCCATATTGGTTTCAATAATTTCATCAGGAGTGGAACCTGACAATACCCGAACAAGAACATTAACTATCCCTTTGGTTATCAATGCATCACTGTCAGCAGTGTAAAAAACTTTGCCATCAACATATTTTGCATGCAGCCATACCTGCGACTGGCATCCTTTAATCAGAAAGTTGTCAGTTTTTTTATCTTCAGGAATCAATGACAGTGTTTTTCCCAGTTCAATGATGTATGCATATTTATCCATCCAGTCTTCAAACACAGAAAATTCTTCAACTATTTCTCGTTCTTTCTCAGCAAGATTTTTATGATTATTCATGGTGTTTTTAAGAATTAATTATTTCAGCATATCAATGGCTTTATGCAGAGATTGAATGAATATGTCAATTTCATCAGTTGTGGTGTACATTGCAAATGATGCTCTCACTGTGCCCGGAATTCCGAAACGTTCCATAAGTGGTTGAGCACAGTGATGTCCGGTGCGAACTGCAACACCCATTTTATCCAGCAGTACACCAAGATCGTAAGGATGAATCTCCCCTGAAAGAAAGGAAATCACACCGGTTTTTTTTGGGTGTGTTCCGAAAATTTTTATATCAGGAACCTGCATTAATTGTTCAGTAGCATAATCCAGCAGATGGTCTTCGTGCTGCCTGATTGCCTCCATTCCTGTGCTTTGAATTAATTCAAGTGCTTTTTTCAGCCCAAGAACTCCGGCCACATTAGGAGTGCCAGCTTCAAATTTAAAGGGGAGGTCGTTATAAGTTGTTTTTTCAAAAGAAACATCTTTAATCATTTCTCCTCCTCCCTGCCACGGAGGCATTTGTTCAAGTAGTTCCTGCTTTCCATATACAACGCCAATGCCCATTGGGCCATAAATTTTGTGACCGCTGAAGCAGTAGAAATCACAATCCAGTTGCTGCACATCAACAGATGTATGGACAATTCCCTGAGCTCCGTCCACCAGAACAGGGACATTGCGTGAATGGGCAAAGTCTATAATGTCTTTCAGTGGATTAATAATTCCAAGTGCGTTGGAAATATGAGTAATGGCAAGAATTTTTGTTTTTTCATTGATGAGTGTGTCAAGCTGACTTAAATCAAGAGAACCATTGTCAAGCATAGGAATTACTCTGAGAGTAGCACCCCGTTGTTCACACATCATTTGCCATGGAACAATATTGGAGTGATGTTCCAGTGCTGAAATAAGTACTTCATCACCCTTTTTCACAAAAGCCCTTCCCAATGAAGAAGCAACAAGATTGATTCCCTCGGTGGTTCCTCTGACGAATAGTATTTCACTGTGAAGACGTGCATTGAGATAGCTGGCAACATGGTGACGTGCATTTTCGTAAGCTTCAGTGGCAACCTGGCTCAGATAATGAGCGCCTCTGTGAATATTACTGTTTTCTTCTGAATAGTATCTTTTTATTTCATCAATTACACACTGAGGTTTCAGTGTGGTTGCAGCATTGTCAAGATAAACCAGTTGTTTTCCATACACTTTTTGATTCAGTGCGGGGAATTGAGATCTGATATTGTTCATATTCAGTGGCATTTGTCACAATCCTGTATGCTAAATTTTATTCAGAAAGACTGAATAAACAGCAGTTTAAAAAAGTTCAGTAAAAAAATTATTGTTTTTGTCCGCCAATCTGTTCGGGATTGAACTCAGTTGCAATGGCAGATTTTTCAATTTTAAGACGGGTTTGTCCTTCTGTTTCAATTGTCACAGTAGTTTCACCCATTTCAATGATTTTGCCATGGATTCCACCGATGGTGATAATTTTTTGTCCTTTCTGGAGATTCTGTCTGAATTTCTGAAGTTCTTTTGTTTTTCTCATTTGTGGTCTGATAAAGAAAAACCAAAACACAACAATAAGCAGAAGCATCATGATAAGCATTGAAGAGCCACCGCCCCCGCCATCGCCTCCCTGTGGAGCCATTAAAATGTAGGATAAAAGATTCATTATTTGATATTTTAAGATGAATGTATGATTTGCTAAAAAAAATTAAGGATCAACCACCATTGCTTTTACAGTGAGAACGACTGTAGGAGGTTGTGCATTGGTTGTTACTGAAACAGCTTTGTTTTGCTGCCCTCTTCTGCCACTGCTGTTAAACTCTACTGTTACTGAGCCGCCTGCACCTGGTTTAATGGGGTTTTTGGGATATTCCGGAACAGTGCAGCCACATGAAGCTTTTGCCGATGTGATAATCAAGTCACTTTTGCCGGTATTGGAAAATTTAAAGGAACATTTTACTTTTTCACCTTCGTATATACGGCCAAAATCATATACGGTTTTGTCAAATGTAATTTGTGGCATTGTAGAAGGATCTCCCGGATTATCAGCGCTTAATGGATTATTAACAACATCACCTGTGAGATTGCTGTTGTCATTTTTGTTTCCACATCCGAAAGCCAGAAGCAAAATGAATGCGAGATAAAAAATATTGTATTTCATAGTGTGTAAGGTTTGAAATATGGAATGCAAATTTACGAATTATCCATCAAACCGCGACCTGTTTTTTCAATTTTTCCTTCTCTGTTGTAATGGGAAATAACTTTATCCAGAACACCATTGACAAAGATTTTGCTTTTTGGGGTTGAAAAAGTTTTGGAAAGTTCGATGTATTCGTTTAGAGAAGCTTTTATAGGAATCTGATCAAAAGTGAGAATTTCTGCACAAGCCATTCTCATAATTATAATATCGCTGAGCGCAATTCTTTCCGGTTCCCAGTTTTCAAGATACTGATTTATAATCAGTTCATATTCGCTGGCGTGCTTAATGGTTGTGGTAAAAAGAATTTTTACAAAATTCTTATCAGTTTCGCTATCTTCAAATTCCAATGGTTTGAATGTGTCGGGCAGGGGAGTTTCAGGATTGTTGAAAAAGGATTCTTTCTTCATGTAGGTCATGAGGATAATTCCAATATAATACTGATCATGTGCCCAATGCATATTGTGTTCTTCAAACAATGACAACAACACGTTGTTTGTATAGATATAGTTTTTGTAAATTGATTTTAAAATTGGTAAATCTTTTTCATTATCAGAGGTTTGACAATATTCCTTATATTCTTTACTGTCTTCAATGGTCCGTGCAATTTTTCTAAGCACATCTTCATCATTTTTCATGTTGATTTTGTAATCTCTGACAAGTTGCTGATAATGAAGATTGTTTATTGTGTTCTGTATGCCTGTGTTTTGAGAAAGTCTTTTTACTTCATTCCCATTATTGTTGTCCTGTATGAATTTCTGTTTTGAAGTTTCAAACCTTTCATCAATGATATCAGCAATTTTTACAATTGCCCATAGGTTTCTCAACAGCAGCTCATGCATTTTGTCAAGCGATGTGAAAAGGTTTTTTAAAGCAACAGTTGGATTGTCTGATTCCGTTTGGTAGTATGAGTAAAGTGCCTGAAAAATTTTAAAGCGCAGCAGTCGTCGGTTGAGCATGTGAAAATTTTAAATTTTTGCAAAAATATGCAAAATCTTTCTTTTTGAGAAAATTATTCTTTGTGATATTGATATGCAATGAAGTTGGTTGTAATTTTTAAGTAAGTTTTTGTTACTGCTCAGTACAAGTACTCATATGTGCGCAAACACAAATCACAGCGATAAATTATTAAAAATTGATTCTTCAGAGCTTCTTACTGCAAAAGGCTTTCATGTTGAAAAGTGTTCGCATTTATAAATTAATACATGAAAATTGAATCGGAGTAAAATAATTTTTGTAATTTTGTAGTAGTTTATACAAACATAGTTTAGGGGGTAAACTATATGGCCGGAGGATATTAATTTTCCGGCTTTTTTTATGTCATAGAAATTGAAAAAAATCAATTTCTACTTTTTGTAAGTATCTGATGCAGCGCTTTTTGTGGTGCGCCACAGGAGTTCAGTAATTTTCAGAAATAAATCCTGATTTAAAGTTTCAGGAGTGTCTGAAGGCAAGTGAAGATGTGTGTAGCTGTATCTTGTTACAAAATACAGTCCCTGAATCCCTGCATTGTGTAATGGCGTCAGATCGGCGCCACCACCTCCCCATGTTCTGTTGATAATCAAATTATCTGAATCTTTTGATTTGCAAAGGTTATACAATTCAGGCCAGGATTCCCCATTTCCAATCTGAATACTGTCACCCACTGCAATGCAGTCTGAATTGAAAGCAGCCACAATGTTGCTAACGGGAACAGGTAAATTGTCTGCCAGAAATTGCGCTCCATGTAGCCCTGATTCTTCAGCAGTAAACAAGATGAAAGCCACACTTCTGTCAGGTCTGTCAGTTGAGAACAATCGTGCCATTTCAAGTACAGCCGCACTACCTGATGCGTTGTCATTGGCCCCCGGGTATATCACATCACACTGATATCCAACATGGTCAAGATGTGCAGTAATAAAAACAAACTCATCTTTCAAATTTTCATCGGCACCTTCAATGTATCCAATTATATTATAGGCATCAATTTGTTGATGGTATTGTGCAGATACATTGATGTAAACTTTTGATGGTAGTTGAAGAGAATGAGGCTTCCCTTTGTTTAAAATTTCCTGATGCAATTGTTGTAATGAAAATCCGCTTCCGTCAAATAAGGCATCAGTCAGTTCAGGATCTGTTTGCAACATTGGAAGATTGTGAATGTGTTCTCCATCACCGCACATAACACTTCCGATTGGTTTTGTCCTGTCTGTGCCAGGTTCTGGAATAAAAATCACTGCTGCTGCACCATGTTCATGTGCTGTTTTTGCACGTCCTCTGATACTGAAAGGTTCATAGTTTTTTCCTGACTCAAAGGATGGATTTCCCTTAAAAATCAACACTGCTTTTCCTTTCACATCCACATTGGCATAATCATTATAATCTTTATTTTGAATTCCAAAACCGCAAAAAACAGTTTCAACAGTCATTTCACCACTGCCTGTAAATCCTCTGAATGAATGGGATTCTCCCAACTGTGAGTTGATAATCCCTTTTTCAAAATGTACAATATGAAAATCGCAGGGTCCGCTGATAAGGTTTGTTTCAAGAGGAACAACTTGTTTGTAATCTGGATATTGGTTAAAAGTTTTGATTCCCCAGTTATGAAATTTTTTAATTGCAAATTCAGCTGCAATGTCATACCCATTGGTGCCCGGAAGTCTTCCCATGCATGCTGGATCGGAAAAATACTCAACTGAATTCATCAGAGAGTCAATTGAAACAGTTGTGTTTTGTGCAGTACAAACAAAAAGATTTGTTGCAGTCAGACAAAGAAGTAGAAATTGTTTCATTATTCAGGAACAACTATTGGAAAATCATATTTGAATTCAGAAAAAATTCTTTCTCCCACAATTTTTGAGAGGAAGTCGTTATATGTATCAGAAAAATCAAAACGGTTCAGGTCATAATATTCTTCAGGAAGAGGTTTGTTTCCAATATTTCCCATGTCAATGGCAGTTGTATTAAACTCTTCAAGTTCTGGAAATGGAACAATTTTGCTGATGACAGGCATTTTTCCGTAATCTTCACGAAGAAGCAAATCAATAACTTTGTCGGCAAGAGTGGAAGTAAGCTTGCGGTCATATTGTCTGCAATATCCGGCTCTGGGATAATATCCTGTAACCTGAGCACGTGCTTCAATTTTCAGTTTCTGTGTAATATCAGATGCTACCACACCGCTAATACCGCCAAAGCGGGGATGACCATATTCGTCCACCTCAGAACTGGCATAAACATATTCGGGTTTGCCTGTTTTTTCATCATACCATTTAACGCCCTCTGAAACAGCAATCATTAAAAATTTCTTGGGGTTTTGCATGTACTTTTCTTTCACAGTTTCAATGAAAAAATCACGTTTTTCAGCAGTCATTTCAATTTCAGGAATAAGAGCCATTTCGCAACCGCCAAATCCTGCAGCACCAGTTAGCCAGCCTGCATCGCGCCCCATTACTTCAAAAACCATAATTCTGGAATGTGATTCGGCTGTTGTTTTCAACCTCTGCACAAATTCAATAATGCCCAATGCAGCAGAGGGAAATCCAGGACATAAAACTGCCTCAATTTTTTTTCCCTGAATATGATGCATCGTTTTGGTTCTCAAATCATTATCAATGGTTTTAGGAAACCCTATAACAGGAATTCCTTCAGTTTCATATAAACGTTTTGCTGCACCATTGGTATCATCACCTCCGATGGTGACAAGTACATCAATTTTGTATCTTTTCAGGTTTTGTAATATCTGAGGAACTCTGTTTTCAGGATTCTTTTTGGATGGGAATGGATTTGTTCTGCTTGACTTCAGAGCAGTTCCTCCATATACACCATCATAGGGCTGATTTGAAAGATCAATCACATCTCCGTCACCAAGCAGACCTTTCCAGCCATGACGGATTCCGTATACTTTAAAGCCAAGAATTGAAGCTCTGTTTCGGATTGATTCAATACTTGAATTGATGGCAGGTGTATCACCGCCTCCTGAAAGGATGGCCAGAGTTTTGCCTTTGAAGATTTTTTCTGATAATTTCATAGTGTGCAATGATGTTAATTGATTGGCAATGCAAACTTACAATTTTTTTCAAGTATTAGTATAGAAAAACAAAAAACCTTGTTTATGATAGATAATCAGTATTTTAAGAATCGTTAAATTTGGATTGACTATAAATTATTTGTCCATGATACAATTATTTAAAGAATTTAAAAAAATTAATGTAGGTTTGCAATCTTGTTTTTTAAGTTTGAAGAAATATTAACCAATAAAATATAAAACTATGTTAAAAAATCATCCAAAAGGACTACTCGGAGCAGCTCTTTCCAACATGGGGGAACGCTTTGGTTTTTACACCATGATGGCAATTCTTGTATTGTTTCTGATGTCAAAGTTCAATATTTCAGGAACTGAAGCAGGAACACTGTATTCAATTTTTTATGGTGCTATTTATATTTTGGCTCTGGTGGGAGGGATAATCGCTGACCGTCTGAGGAACTATAAAGGTACTATTATCGCTGGTCTTCTTATTATGACCGGTGGTTATTTTTTCCTTGCAATACCAGCATTTATTGTATCAAAGTATATTGCACTGGCGGCACTGCTTGTGATTGCCTTTGGTAACGGTTTGTTTAAAGGAAACCTTCAGGCAGTTGTTGGTCAGATGTATGACAATGAACAATACAAAAGCAAAAGAGATTCCGGATTTCAAATCTTTTACATGTTTATTAATTTGGGAGCCATGTTTGCCCCATTTATGGCAATGTGGGTAAGAAACACTTTTGTTAAGATGCAGGGGTTTGGATATAATGCAGAATTACCGGGCCTTTGTCACCAATATCTCGATGGAAAAATGTCTGAGGATGTTGTTGGTGGAAGATTTTCTGAACTTGCACTTTCCGTTTCTGGTTCAATGCCTGCAAATCTCAATGATTTTGCTGTGCAATATCTTGATGCATTCAATACAGGATTTCATTATGCATTCTTCACAGCAGTTGGAGCTATGCTAATCTCTTTGACGATTTTCCTTGCAACAAAAAAATCATATCCCAATCCTACCAAAAAAGCAACCGGGTCTGGTATCTCAAAAGAAGAAATCAAAATGGATGCAAAAGAAATCAAGCAAAGATTATTAGCCCTTTTCGCAGTTTTCGGTATTGTTATCTTCTTCTGGTTTTCTTTTCACCAAAATGGATTAACGCTTACAATGTTCGCAAAAGATTACACTCTCCTTGGTGGCTTATTCCCATCAGTTGAAACATTCCAGTCTATTAATCCATTTCTCGTTGTATTCCTTACCCCATTGATTATAGTTCTCTTTGGATGGTTGTCCAAAAAGGGAATCGAACCATCAACTCCTAAGAAAATTGCAATAGGAATGGGTATTGCCGCTCTCGCATTTATCGTTATTGCAGTTGCCTCAATTGGTGCACCATTATACAGAGATGTCGTTGCTCAGGGTGGTTTGCCCGATATTCAGAAATACACCCCCTGGTTGTTGTTCGGGGTGTACTTCATCCTAACAGTTGCTGAGTTGTTCATATCTCCCCTGGGACTTTCTTTCGTTTCTAAAGTTGCTCCTCCTCACCTGCAGGGATTAATGCAGGGTGGATGGCTTGCAGCTACTGCAATCGGAAACTTCTCTTTGTTCCTCGGTGCTATGATGTATGAAAACATTTCAATCTCTATCACCTGGTCGGTGTTTGTTGTGGTTTGTCTACTCTCAATGCTTGTTATGTTCTTTATGGTAAAATGGCTCGAAAGGGTAGCTAAATAATTAACCAACTTTTTTAAGGAAAAACGGCTTAATATTTTTAAGCCGTTTTTTTTAACATTTTTTTTTGAACATTATAAAAATTATTATTTATTTTTGTAAAATATTTTAACAATTGAATCATATGAATGAATATTCAAAAGCATCATCATTCCTGATGTTGATTTTCTTAGCTGCTTCATTATCAGCACAATATCCTATTGGAAAGAGAGATGTAACCCTCAATGATCCCTCTCGTTCAAGGGATATTCCATGCACATTTCATTATCCCGGAGTATCAGCAGGCACTGATGTAGCAGTTGCCTCAGGACAATTCCCTGTTATTGTGTTTGGTCATGGTTTTTCCATGGGAGTTGGGGCTTATGAAAATTTTGCAAATGAACTGGTTCCTCTGGGATATATCCTTTGTTTGCCTGCCACTGAAACAGGACTATCTCCCAACCACGAAACTTTCGGGCTTGATCTGAAATTTGTTAACAACGAAATTATAAGTAAGGCCAGTTCTGATGCAGGATTCTTCCTTTATCAAAAAGTGACTGCCAGATCTGCCATCATGGGTCACTCAATGGGCGGTGGTGCGGCCTTTCTTGCTGCTGAAAACAACACTAATCTTACAACCCTTGTCACTTTTGCAGCAGCCGAAACCAGTGTTTCTGCCATTGCTGCAGCTGCCAATGTTACAGTTCCTGCAATTGTGTTTATTGGAGAAAACGATGGAGTTACACCACCAGCAGACCATCAAATCCCCATGTACAACGCATTACCTGCAGGATGCAAGGGGAGTATTACAATCAAGGGTGGCGGTCATTGTTATTTTGCAAACTATAATCTTGCATGTGCAACAGGTGAATTGTTTACAAGTCCTCAGCCTTCAATTTCAAGAGAAGATCAACACCTGGCCATGTTCAATGCGCTAAAACCTTATCTTGCATGGATGCTGAAACAGGAGAGTAGTCAGAGACAAGTGTTTGAAAGCACTATAGGGCAAACGGCCACTTACACTTCGCAATTTAATTGTGCAGCAACTTCAATAGAGATGTTTAGTATGAACACAAATCTATATCCAAATCCTGTGAACGATCTTTTGTTTATTGAATTTGATCCTGATAACATTGCATCTCATGTACAGGTTTTTTCTATAGAAGGGAAACTGCTAACTGAAATTCAGGGAAACTGCAATCGCTTCATTGCTGTTGATGTCAGTCATCTGGATTCAGGTATTTATATAGTTTCACTGGTGTTTGAGCATAAGATGAATCAATATAAAATCATTAAAAACTAAAACTTTTTTCAAAGAACCATTTTTATGGTTAGGGGTATATAGTAAAACAGGCTGCACTTCGGTGCAGCTTTGTTTTTATTAGAAGTTGTCAATAGTGGCGAAGGATTAGCCTCCTGTAATCAGATGTAGAATTAACACATTGTCTCCATCTTTCACTATGGTTTCAGAATATTGTTCAGGTTGAACACCCACATTATTCACCCTAACAAGCAGAAGTTTATATGTGAATTTCTTCAGCTCCATCAGTTCACTAATGGAAATTTGATCTCTGCCTTCAATGGTCTCAGGTTTATTGTTCAGTGTTATATTCATAATTCTCTTTTTTTTATTTTTGAAGAAGAAGATTGAGCACGGCATCAGCCTGCATATTGGCAGCAATCGCCACTTTCGGTGCAATGGGAGGTGTTTCTTCAGAGACTTCTCTGCTCAGATCGCCGCAAATAAACAATTTCTCACTCATTTTGTGAACTTTCATTTCATTCACATCACCGTATCCTGCCAATCCCATGGCGCATACAAGCGGAATATGAGGAAAATAGGAATGAACAGCTTCAATAATCATCTGTTTCATCTCTGCTTTGTCAAAGGCTTCAACAATCACATCACAATCACCAAAATTAAAAGCGATACTCTGAGGGTTGAGTTTTTCATCAATGGGAATAACTTTAACTTCAGGATTGATAAGTTTCAGGTTATGGGCAAGTGCAGTGACCTTTTTTTCTCCAATCTGATGATGAAAAAAATATTGTCTGTTCAGGTTGGATTCAACAATGACATCAAAATCGGCAATTATCAGTTTGCCCACACCCAATCTTGCAAGAGCAACAGCACAGTTGGACCCCAACCCTCCAGCTCCTGCAATGCCAACAGTTTTGTCCTTGAGCAACTGTTTCATTTGTTCAAATTGCATATTGTGTTTTTTTTTGCAAATATACTCAAAAGCAAATTACTCAACTAACAGAAATGGAATCTTTTGCACGTGGACAAATTCCTTTGAGGGATAGAAAAATAGTAACTGCTCAGCACATTTTTTATAAGCCAATTTATCACTATGTGACTAATACACGTATTTTCACGAATAGACCCATTGATTCTGCAAAAGCCATTACACAGTTTCAAATTATGAAA
>CAZGIW010000058.1:0-21136 GCA_964526285.1 uncultured Bacteroidales bacterium
ACAAAAACAAACTATCTTTGTATTAATTATTGTCTTAATTGATTAGACCACTTCACAGATATGAACCAAGTTTTACGGAATATGCCCAGCAGTGGTCGTTACATTACCAAACCAACCTGACAGCAACAAGAGTTAGAAAACCCAAAGACAAAGCATCGGTTGAGAGTCATGTAAATGTTGTTTACAGGCGTATTTATGCTGCTATTCGCAATGAAACACCACGCAGCTTGAATGAGCTGAATCAGTTGATATTTAAGCATTTGGAATTGCTCAACACAAGAGCACGTCAGCAACATCAACACACAAGAAAAGAAATGTTTTTGTTGCATGAAAAATCAACTCTGGCACCGCTTATACAAGCTCCTTTTGTTGTAAAACACACAGTAAAAGCCAAAGTTCAGAACAACTACCATGTGATGCTGGGACAGGATAAAAGCTTTTATAGTGTTCCTTATCAGCACATTGGGGCAACTGTTCACATTATATATGACAAACGAAATATTGAGGTATATCACCATAACCAAAGAATAGCGACACATCCACGTATTTACAAGCGATACGGATACTCAACTTTGCCGGAACACATGCCCCAAAAACACCAGTTTTACAGAGAAACAAGAGGTTGGGATGCCGAAGATTTTCTAAAAAAAGCATCCAACGTGGGGCCTTCCACTATTAGAGCTGTAGAAATAATACTAACACACAAATATTTTATAGAACAAAATTACAACTCATGTCTGGGTCTGTTGAGATTAGCAGACAAATATGGCAGGCAAAGGCTTGAAAATGCTTGCAAACGAGCAATTGCTGGCCCAAAGGTTACATATTCTGTTGTAAAAACAATACTTGAGAGCAATCTTGACAAAGCCAAATTACAGGAGCAACTTGATTTTTCTCTGCCAAACCACGAAAATCTTCGCGGACATGAAACATATCAATAACCTTAAACACATAACATATGATAGACACAAACAAAACCATTGAAAATCTGGAGTTTTTAAAACTTCAGGGTATGGCAGAAGCCTATGAGGCAATTTTGTCAATGCCATCACACCAAACACCAACAGTTAATGAACTGATGAGCCGCCTGGTTGAAGCTGAAATGCAGGACAGAACAGAGCGAAGAGCCAAGATGTATTTAAAACTAAGCAACATCAGATATGATGCTGTTTTGGATACAGTAAAATGTTCATCTGACAGAAACCTTCGACAGGAACAGCTGCATGTTTTGGCAGATTGCTCATTTATCAGAAGGAGCGAAAATGTTATTATCACCGGATCAACAGGTAGCGGAAAAAGCTATCTTGCATGTGCCATCGGCAGACAGGCTTGCTCTATTGGCTATAAAACACTGTATCTTGGCATGAATCGTTTTGTAGAAAAACTTGCTCTTTCAAGAGTTGACGGCAGCTACATTAAATTACTCAATCAACTTGAAAAATATCCATTAATCATTATTGATGATTTTGGATTGGCACCACTGGAGTATCAGGTCAAACTAACTCTACTGCAGCTTCTTGAAGACAGATATGGCAAACGTTCAACCATCATTACATCACAGCTTCCTGTAGGAAAATGGTATCAATATCTGAATGAACCAACTTTAGCCGATGCAATAATGGACAGATTGTCAGTTTCTCATCATAAATTTGAATTAAAAGGCGAATCATTAAGAAAAAAATCAGGTTGATTTTTTTCACTAACTTTGCAAAAAATGTTCCTTGAAATTAGTGTAAACTTCATCGCAAAAAAGGTGGCAACATTTGCTCCGGAATTACTGGCAACATTTGTCCGGAATAATCATCATTGACAACCGCTTAAAACAAGCCGGCTGGAATGTTACTGACCGAACTCAGGTAATTGAAGAGTTTGATATTATTGTTGACAGTAATTTGGTTCAAGAAGCATCGACACCATATGCTGGTAAACAGTTTAGTGACTATGTTTTATTAGGGAAAGATGGAAAAGCTTTAGCAGTAGTTGAAGCAAAAAAATCAACGGTTGACGCAAACATTGGAAAGGAACAAGCGAAACAATATTGCTTCAATATTCAAAAACAATTTGGCGGAGAACTTCCATTTTGTTTTTATACAAACGGACACGATATTTTCTTTTGGGATTTAGACAACTACCCACCGAAAAAAGTACATGGTTTTCCCACTCGTGACGACCTTGAACGCTACACATACATAAGACAAAAAAGAAAATCACTTTCGGGTGAATTCATAAATACAAAAATCGCAGGAAGAGATTATCAAATTGGTGCAATCAGGGCAGTTTTAGAAGCAGTTGAAAAAAGGAAACGAAGATTTCTTTTGGTAATGGCTACAGGGACTGGTAAAACCCGTACTTGTATTGCTTTGGTTGATGCCTTAATGAGAACTGGCTGGGCTGAAAGAGTTTTGTTTTTGGTGGACAGAATTGCTCTTCGTGACCAAACGCTTGATGCTTTCAAAGAACATTTGCCTGATGAACCACGCTGGCCAAAACAAGGAGAAAAAGAAATCGCATCTGACAGAAGAATATATATTTCAACATATCCGACAATGTTGAATGTAATTCGAAATGATGAAAAAACTTTAAGTCCGCATTTTTTCGACTTAATTGTTGTTGACGAAAGTCACCGTAGCATTTATAATACCTACCAAGAAATATTAGATTACTTCAATACTATCACACTTGGTTTAACTGCAACACCAACAGATGTAATAGACCATAATACCTTTCAATTGTTTGAAACTGAAGATGGAGTACCAACTTACGCTTATTCATATGATGAAGCTGTAAACCATATACCTCCCTATCTGAGCAATTTTCAGGTAATGAAAATTAAAACCAAATTTCAAGAGGAAGGAATAAACAAAAGAACAATTGCACTCGAAGACCAAAAAACATTAATCCTTGAAGGGAAAGAAATTGAAGAAATAAATTACGAAGGAACCGAACTGGAAAAAAAGGTTATCAATAAAGGCACCAATGCATTGATAGTTCGGGAATTCATGGAAGAATGTATTAAAGATGCAAACGGAGTTCTGCCTGGTAAAACAATTTTCTTTTGTACAACTAAAGCTCATGCCAGACGCATGGAAGAGATATTTAATTCGCTTTATCCTGAATATAAAGGCGAACTGGCAAAAACTCTTGTGAGTGAAGACCCAAGAGTTTACGGCAAAGGTGGTTTGCTAGACCAATTTACCAATTACGATATGCCACGTATTGCTTTAAGTGTGGATATGTTAGATACTGGTATTGATGTTCGGGAATTGGTAAATTTAGTTTTTGCCAAACCTGTATATTCTTATACAAAATTTTGGCAAATGATTGGTAGAGGAACACGTTTGCTTGAACCATCAAAATTAAAACCTTGGTGTACTGAAAAGGACAATTTTTTAATACTTGATTGTTGGGATAATTTTGAATATTTCAAATTCAATCCACGAGGAAAGGAATTAAAAAGTCAAATTCCTTTACCTGTGAGATTATTCGGAATACGTTTAGATAAAATTGAAAAGGCAATCGAATTAAATGAATCAGAAATTTCAATCAAGGAAATTCGGAGAATAAGAAAGCAAATTGAAATTCTACCACAAAACTCTATTGTTATACTTGATGCTAATCATGAATTGCAACGACTTGAAGATGAAAATTTCTGGAATCATTTATCCAATGAAAAAGTAGAATTTCTAAGGAGTGTTGTGAAGCCTTTATTCCGGACTGTATCTGACACTGATTTCAAGGCTATGCGTTTTGAAAAAGATATTGTTGAAGTTTCGTTGGCACATTTGGCAAAAGAAGAAGAGAAGTATCAAACTTTAAGAGATAGCATAATTGAAGAAATTGCTGAATTACCCTTATCTGTAAACATTATTGCAAAGGAAGAACAGTTGATAAAACAAAGTCAAACCAATCATTACTGGGCAACAATTACAGAAGATAAGTTTGATGAGTTAATTGTGAAGATTTCTCCATTAATGAGATTTAGGGAAGCTATTGTTCCACTTGGGCCAGCAAAATTTAATTTTAAAGATTTTGTAAGTGAAAAGGAATTTGTTGAGTTTGGTCCACAGCATGAAGCGCTGAGTATTGCAAAGTATCGTGAATTGGTTGAATTAAAAGTAAATGAGTTGGTGTCAAATAATCCATTGTTGCAAAAATTGAAGCATGGTGACGAAATAACAGGCGATGAAGCGGAACAACTGGCAGAAGAATTGCACAACGAACACCCTCATATAACTATTGATTTACTTCGCAAAGTTTATAATCATCGTAAAGCAAAATTGGTTCAATTCTTAAAACATATTTTGGGTATTGAAATTCTTGAATCATTTCCTGACTCTGTTTCAAAATCGTTTGAACAATTTATTGCTGAACATAGCTATTTAAACAGCCGACAATTAGATTTCTTAAGGTTGCTTCAAACCTTTCTAATTGAAAAAGGTGAGGTTGGGAAAAAAGATTTGGTAAATGCACCCTTTACAAGAATACATCCTGATGGAATTCGAGGTGTTTTTTCAAACAAAGAAATAGAAGAGATTATTTTATTTATTAACCAACTGGCGGCCTAATGCATAAAGAAATTAGAAATAAGTTAATTGAATTAGCTCGGCTAAAAACACCTTGGTCATACTCTCAATTAAATGAGCAACTTCAACTAGGGTTTGATTTTAGTTTAGGTTACGACCGCGAACTAATTGGCGAGTGGTTAGGTGAGATTTCCATGCATGAATTCGAGCGAGGAAGACCATTACTAAGTTCACTCATTATTCATCAAGCAAAAGATAGAGAACAAGGCGATGGATTTTATAAATTATGTGAAGAACTTTATAAGATACCATGGCAAGATTTGAAAGCAGACAAAAATTTTGAGATTGAGAAGATGAAAGAATGTTATGCTTTTTGGAAAGACAACGAAAATTTTAAAAAATTTAAAAACGACTATTAAAAATGCTTACACAATCAATCAAAAATAAAGTCGCTACACTCTGGGACAAATTCTGGAGCGGTGGTATTTCTAATCCCTTAAATGCCATTGAGCAAATTACCTATCTGCTTTTTATAAAGCAATTGGACGAAACCGATAAACGAAAAGTAAGCAATGCTGATTTTATTGGAGAAAAATATCAATCAATATTTTCTGGTAAGTTCTTCCCTCCAGGTGTTGATGATAAAGAAGAGAAAAATGCAGTTGAAAAAGAAACATTTCGTTGGTCATATTTTACCCGTATGCCAAGCGAAGAAATGTTGCTGCATGTTCAAAGTAAGGTGTTTCCTTTCATTAAACAGTTGGATGAAATAAACTCCTTTTTTACCAAACATATGGCAAATGCAGCATTTCTTATCCCAAGCGGTAGAATGCTTACAGAGGCAACGAAAACAATAGATGAAATTTATAAAGAACTAGAAAAAGAAAACCGTTTCATTGATGCACAAGGAGATTTTTACGAGTATTTGCTTGATTCACTAAGAAGTTCTGGTAAGAATGGCCAATTCAGAACCCCAACTCATATCATTGAATTAATTACCGAATTGGTAGAGCCCCAATTAGGAAACAGGATAGCCGACCCTGCATGTGGTACAGCAGGATTCCTTCTGTCTGCATACAAATACCTGATTACTCAATTCACAAGTGATGAGTATAAGCAAAAAGATGAAAGTGGTTTTATTCGTGGAACTTTAGCGGATAAACTTGTGGATGAAAAAGCCAAAACCATGCTTAACGAAGATACTTTTTATGGTTTTGACATAGACCCAACAATGATTCGCATTGGGCTTATGAACCTAATGATGCATGGAATAACACAGCCAAAAATCGATTACAAGGATACTTTAAGCAAAAATTACAACGAAGACAATTCTTATGACATTGTAATGGCAAATCCTCCATTTACGGGAAGTATAGACAAAGGGGATTTGAACGAAACATTTACTGTTGCAACGACTAAATCTGAACTTCTATTTCTGGAGCGAATTTATAAAATGCTACGCATGGGAGGTACAGCAGGGGTAGTAATTCCTCAAGGCGTTTTATTTGGAAGTGGTAACGCTTTTAAAAGTATTCGTAAAATTTTAATTGAAAAATGTGAGCTAAAGGCTGTAATAAGTATGCCAAGCGGTGTTTTTAAACCGTATGCAGGGGTAGCAACAGCAATTCTAATCTTTACCAAGGGTGGCGAAACCAACAATGTTTGGTTTTATGAAATGCAAAGCGATGGTTTTACCCTTGATGATAAACGTGCACCATTGACGGATAATGATAATAGTAGAAATTATGGTGATTTACATCTAATTATTGAGGCTTATAAAAAACGCAATCCTAAAAAAGAAAGCGACCGCACACAACAACATTTCTTTGTTCCAAAAACCGAAATTGAAGGAAATAGCTACGATTTAAGCATAAGTAAATACAAAGAAGAGGTTTATGAAGAGATTAAATATGATGAACCAAGGGTGATTTTAGAAAAGCTCCATTCGATGGAAGAAAATATTTCAAAAGGGATTAAAGATTTAAAAGAGATAATTGGATGAGAGTTGAAAGATTAGAAAATATAGCAGAAGTTATTGCAGGCCAATCACCACCTTCTAACACTTATAATCAAATCAATGATGGATTACCGTTTTTTCAAGGTAATGCTGATTTTGGTGATATATTTCCAACTGCTAGATATTGGTGTACTGCACCTGTAAAAATGGCATTGCCAAATGATATTCTCATGACCGTTCGTGCTCCAGTAGGGCCAGTAAATATCTGTAATATTGAATCATGTATTGGTAGAGGATTAAGTGCAATTCGAGTTAATAACAATCACTTTTATAAATACGTTTATTACTTTCTCAAATCACACGAAAAACATATTGCAAAACTTGGTGTGGGGTCAACTTTTAAAGCAATTACGCAAAAAGATATTAAGAGTTTACAAATTCCATTACCTGAAAAATATGAAGACCAAATCCTTATTGCTGACATATTAAGTAAAGCAGAGGCCTTAATAAAACAACGTAAAGAAAGTATTGATTTATTGGATGAGTTTTTGAAAAGCACATTTATTGAAAAATTTATTAATAAAAGCTATCCTCTTAGAAAATTGGAAGAGATTACCTTGAAAATTACTGATGGAGAGCACAAAAAACCTGATTATAAAGAATCTGGCATGCCTTTTATTTCAGTTGTAAACATTTCAAAAGGATTTTTGAATTTTGAGAATTGCAAATATATAAGTCTAGAAGACCATGTTAAATTTAATAGAAGATGCAATCCGGAATTTGAGGATATAATATATACGAAGGTCGGGGCTACCTATGGTAGAGGCGTTGTTGTAAATGTAAAAAAACCTTTTAGTTTATATGTTAGTGTTGCATTAATAAAACCTGATAAATCAAAAGTAAATCCTTATTTTTTAAATGCGGCAATAAATCATCCCTTTGTTAAAAGGCAAGCTGACAAATCAATTAAAGGTGCAGGTGTGCCAGATTTACATCTAATAGAAATTAAATCATTTCAAATCCCCCTACCCCCCGTTTCTATGCAAGACAATTTCTCCAAAATTGTAAAAAAAACAGAATCCCTTAAATCCCAATATCAAGAAAGTTTAAATGAATTGGAAAACTTGTTTGGAAGTTTAAGCCAACGTGCCTTTAAAGGTGAATTGGATTTAAATAAAATGGAAATTGATTCGTCAGTTTTAGATAAAGTTAAAGCTTTAGAGAAAAAAGTTTCTCCTGCACTAAACCCTACAATGCTTAAGTTTATTGAAAAGACACAAGAATTTCAGAAAATTTATGAAAAGCAAGCCAAAATAGCAGAACAAACAACTCGTTTTTTAAAGCCAATAAGGGAAATGGAGAAATTATTAGCTCCGATAAAAAACTTACCTGTCATACCCGAAGCTGTTTTACAAGCTCAAAAGAATTACGAAAGAATATTGGCAAGTTTACCAAAGAATATTCAGAAAAAAGAAGAAACAAAAATTGGTTGGGAAGATGTATCAACCCAATATGCAGCAGATTTGATAAAAGAAAAATATACAGGGTTTCATTTTACAACTGAAATGCTTTTCCGCTTCTTTAACGAAGAACATTTGATATACCCAAATTATTTTTCATCTGAAGAGTTGAAAACAAATCCACAATTGCATAGTGCTGACGATTTAAAATCAATTGTTTTTTCTGCATTAAACAATGGCAATCCATTTTTAAAACTTGAACAAGTATTTTATAATGGTGAAAAAGAAAATTTCACGTTAAACATCACACCTGAAGATTACGAGCTAATAAAAGAACGTAGTGAAGAAGAACGTTCGGGTGTCTATTTTACAATTGTTTCATGAAATTAAAAAGTGTAAAAATATTAGGCGATAATTTTCGGAGTTTACAAGCAAATAAACTTTACGAGTTCAATGTTAATCACCAACGTGAAGACCGCTTATCTACTAAAATATTTGCGGGTTTAAATGGCAGTGGGAAATCTAATTTTTTAGAGTTATTCTCTGAAATATTCTATTTTCTTGAAGTTTTTCATTTAAGTACCGTTAGTGATGAAGAAAAGCGGACAAAAGCTTTTGGTTTTGAAATAGAGTATTTTTTACCAATGGTTAATCCATCTCCTAATGGATTATTAGATTTTGCAAATGCAACAGACTTTGACCTTCATGTTCGAATCATAAAGCCTTTAGGTGCATATCCTGAATTCTCCATAAAAAAATTTGGGAAACACCATTTTGAAAGACAGGACACTGGTACTGAGTTTTTATTGCCAACTAAAATAATCGCCTACACATCAGGTCAAAATGAATTGCTGAGTAATCCCTATTATAAAATCAAATATCACTATTTTAAAACATTTGAAGACAAAAAGAAACTTGATGAAGGTGAAGAATTAGCAGAAAATCACCGTTTGTTTTTTCTTGACTATAGCACCAATTTCTCAATTTTTGTTGCTAACATATTGCTTTCAAATGGGCAAAAATCAGAATTTCTAAAAGAAGCATTAAAGATTAATAATCTACAGTCCTTTCGAATAACAATTAACACAGATGAACTTAATAAAAGAGTAATTCCAATCAATGCGACTCTGGCAGAAAACATTCAAAAGTTAAAGCTTTGTTCCACTTCATGGGTTGAAAAGAAAGTAGGGAAAAATAGTCTATTAGTAATTGATTATTTGGTTAATTCAGCAACTAAAGAAGCTTTCCTGTTTCATTTTAAAAATGCATTTAGTCTGTTTAAAGTCTTTTATGAATTGGAAATATTCAATTTATATCTTGTACAAAAAAAGACCAGAAATTTAATGCTTCAAGTTCATAAAACTTACAATTTTTCTGATGAAATGGCTAAACCAGACCCGTCTCGTTTGGTATTCCGTATCGAAAAAGTAATTGTGAATAAGACAATTGATGAATCTAATAATCAAAGGGAAATTTATTATAAAGCCCTGTCTGATGGAGAACACCAGTTTAATGAAATTTTTGGTATGGTACTAATGATGGAACAGGCTGGTTGTCTATTTTTAATTGATGAACCTGATACACATTTTAACCCCAAATGGGGAGCAAAGCTCATAAAGACTTTAAACTTAATGGCTGCATCAAGTTTCGATAGTAAAGGAAATATTGAAAAAGTAAGGACACAAGAAATTATTATCACAACACATTCACCTTTTGTTATTTCCGATTCTTCAAGTGAAGATGTTTATCATTTTGTAAAGACAAATGGCGTTGTAGAGTATTCAAACCCCACTGTTCAAATGTATGGGGCTTCTATTTCGGTAATCCTTGATGAGATTTTTGAAAAAGAAGAAACTATTTCGGAAATGGCCA
This sequence comes from uncultured Bacteroidales bacterium, assembly GCA_964526285.1. GTDB lineage: Bacteria > Bacteroidota > Bacteroidia > Bacteroidales > DTU049 > CAYMAZ01. The sequence continues at coordinate 9,813 of CAZGIW010000058.1, forward strand.
AAAAGGAATTGAAAGAAATGGTTGAGAACATTACAACATTGGAAGAACTTCGTGTTGTGGTAGATAGGTTGAATACAGATTTTGGCGATTCGGTTGAGAAATTTGATTTATTCAGCAAGCTGAGGAATATTAAAACAGAAATTGAAAAGAAGAAAAATTAATGCTCTATTTCTATAAATCCATATCGCCACATCCTATTGAAAACTTGCATAATTACTTGCATAACTTCTTCTCTAAGATGTTTGATGAGGTCAATCCAACTTATGACCACGCACATCACATTCACGCAGATTTTAAAGAAATAGTAACTGAATACAAGGCACAAATAGACGATAAACTTGCTGCAATTTTTTCATCGTATATCGTATTGCTTCCTGCAGAAAAACAAATTGTGCAAACGGCATATAATAATAATAACAACATTGAGGGTATATGCAATAAATCTGTAAAGCCCTTTAAATATGATGAGTTGCCAGCTTCGATAAAAACGCCTATTAAAAGTCTTTATGACCAACTTTGGGGAGATAATAAAATTCTGGGCTATAAAAAGGTTGAAGACAAATGTGGCAAAGTGAAAAATCATTTTGATGGATTTAGAAAAGTCAATTTCCATTGCGTTTGCCCATTTTGTGGTTTAGATAGTTTATTATGTGAACACGATGATGGTCGTGATGATTATGACCACTATTTGCCAAAATCAGAATACCCATTTATTGCTGTCAATTTTTCTAATTTGTTCCCAATGTGTCATAAATGCAATTCAAAATCAAAGGGTTCAGTTGACACTCCTTTCAATAATGGGAATGGAGAGCAACAGGATTTATACTTCCCTTATGACTATGCCACAGTTAATCATAAAGTGTCTCTTAAAATTAATGCACCTTCGACAGATTTATCTAATCCGGAATCTTGGTCACTACAAATAGATTGTGAACCGACAAATATTGACAAAAGAGCATCTTGGGTAAAAGTCTTTAATATTGAAAAGCGCTATAAAGCTATAATTGCAAAAGAAAGTAGCACATGGATGGAAATGTTAAGGCAACAATATCGCATCCTCTGTATTAAGGGTGGAGTTTCATTTGATATGTTTTTAGAGAATATCACTAGCTCTTTCGACTTTTATCTTGATGATAATAAAGGAATATTAAAGAAATCGTTTAACGCTTTTATACTTAATGACCCTCATTGTGAAGCAAAACTATCAAACCAAATAACAATTGACAATTTATGAGTTTGGAAAAAGAAATAATTGAATATAAAGCGAATGGTTCTGTTCATATGGAAAACATGAAATCTTTTTATGAAAAACTTGATATTGAAACAGCAATTAAATACGCTTCTACAGGCAAGAATCCAGATGATAAAATGAATCAACACCAATGGCGTGTTGGTTATAAAAAAGGAATGCAAGGTTTTAATGAGTTGAAAATTGAATTAGCAGAGATAAAGAAATGCAGAAAGTTTGAGGATATTTTTCTGCTTACTGAAAAAGTTAAATCCAATATTTGGGGTCTTGGTGAATTGTGGAGTTATGATACTGCTTTAAGGATTGGATTTAATTTAAAGATTTATCCACAACAAGTATTTGTTCAACGAGGTGTAATAAAAGGTGTTAAGATGGTTTTAAATGGGAAAAGACCCAAGGGGCGTAGTTTGCCAATAAACGTTTTTCCAAATGAATTACAAGTTCTCAAGGCATATGAAATAGAGAACTTCTTGTGTATTTATGGTAAAGGTGATAAAAAAAGTGTATGCTGAAAAATTGCCAACCCTATTTGCAAGCACATTGCCAAGCCCCACGAGCCAACGCTAAGCCAAATCTTGTCAATAAGTGTGTCTGTCCCTTCGCACGGCAGACAGGGCATTAGTAACAAATTGAAAGAAAATGACTGAATATAAAGAACACCAGGCGGTAACAGGCGGTATATTTTATTGCCGAGATAGTGCGGGTTTCAGCGTTTCTGCATCTAATAAACTTTTCCCGATGAATCGGGACAGGCTGTGTAACTTGACCCTCCTGCGTTTCACTACGGAAGGGCAAACAGGAAAGTTCTTAGATTCGCCGAGGCGAAGGCAACAAAAACTTACGGGCAAACCGATCAAAAAGTGAATTATGAAATTCCTAAAAGTTTTTATTTTTTAGTAGTTTTAGGAATTTTAATTATCTTTGCCCTATGAAAACAATAGCGCGTAAACGTTACTTAGATACACTTAGTGTTCTTAAAGACAAGAATTTAATTAAGGTTGCCACAGGCGTTAGACGCAGTGGAAAATCAACTTTAATGACACAATTTCAAGACTTGTTGCGTAAAGAAAATGGCAAAGTTTCCATTTTGGCATTCAATATGGATATGCCCGAATTTCGGTTTTTAGCAGAAAAAAATTGGAAAGAGATTTACGATTACATCATTAAACATCTCAAAAATAACGTAACCAATTATGTGTTTATAGACGAAGTGCAAAACGTTCCCGAATTTGAAAAACTTTTGGAAGGCTTGTACGTTCACCCAAACATCGATTTGTACGTTACTGGTTCAAACGCATTTTTATTATCAAGCGAATTGGCAACTTTGCTCACAGGTAGAGCTTATGAAATACATGTATTGCCTTTTTCTTTTGCTGAATATTTAGAGTTCACAGGCAAAACTTTAAACCCTGACCGTGCTTTTGCAGAATATGTTAGTACAGGTGGTTTTCCCGAAGCTGTAAGACTTTCAGCAGACGGAAAGCATTTTGCAAATGAATATTTACAAACGGTTTTTAAAAATATTTTCGACAACGATATTTCTAAACGCTATACTATTTATGGTGTAGAATCTTATCAGGAAGTTGTAAACTTCTTAATAGATTCAGTTGGTTCAAGAGTTTCAGCAGGCAACATTGCCAAAGTTTTAACGACAAACAAAAGGAAAATTGACAACAAAACGGTATCAAAGTTCATTGACACTTTGGTTGAAGCCTATTTGTTTTACAAAGTTAACCGCTATGACATCAAAGGCAAGCAACATTTGGCAACGCAAGAAAAATACTATTTGGTGGATTTAGGTTTTCGCAACGCATTACTTGGAAAAGAATTGACAGGCGATGCAGGACATTTACTTGAAAATATAATTTATCTTGAGCTAAAACGCAGAAACAACCAGGTATGGATAGGAAAATCCAACAATTTGGAAGTTGATTTTGTTGTACGCAATAACGAAGGTTTTACACAATACATTCAGGTTTCGCAAACAGTACAAAACGCAACGACTTTAGAACGGGAATTGTCACCATTTGATAGTATTGCAGACCATCACGAAAAACTTTTAATCACAATGGACTACGACACAGGAACATACAACGGAATAAAAAAAATAAACGCAATAGATTGGCTTACAAAGACCGAAAAATAAGTGCAACCCGGCAACAAAAACATACCGCCACCGTTAGCGGTCATTGTAGAGAAACAGAAACAAACGACAAGCAGAATGAAAAAAGCAATCATAGTTGGAGCAACATCGGGAATTGGGAAAGGTCTTGCTAAAATGTTAGCTGGCAATAATTATAAAGTTGGAATAACAGGAAGACGAACCGAATTGTTAAATGAATTGAAAAACGAAAATCCGAATACTTATTTTATCAAATCATTTGATGTAACAGACACAAAAATTTCAGTTGAGAAATTAGAAGAATTGGCAAAGGAACTTGGCGGACTTGATTTGCTTATAATAAGTTCAGGAACTGGCGACATAAATGAAAATTTAGATTTTGGAATTGAAAAACGAACTATTGACACAAATGTATTGGGGTTCACTTGCATTGCCGATTGGGCTTTCAACTATTTTGAAAATCAAAAATTCGGACATTTAGTGGCTATAAGTTCAATTGGCGGACTACGTGGTAGCAGACAAGCACCTGCATACAATGCGACAAAAGCCTATCAAATAAATTATTTAGAAGGATTGAGGCAAAAAGCAACAAAACTTAAAGAAGCAATTTTTGTAACAGACATTAGACCAGGACTTGTTGATACAGAAATGGCAAAAGGTGAAGGATTGTTTTGGGTAATGCCTGTTGGGAAAACGGTTAAACAGATTTACAAAGCAATAAGAAACAAAAAGAAAGTTGTTTATATTAACAGGCGATGGGGACTTATTGCTTCAGTTTTGAAGAGGATGCCAAGATTTATTTATGACAAAATGTAACGACAAAGAAGAACGATGAACCATTAACAGGCGTTTGCAAAAAAGCAGGTTCAGTGCTCCGAAATTCGACGCTTGTGCTGAGTGCCACACTGAGGTGGTTGAGCGAAGCCGAAACCCCGAAGTGCCTGCCGAAGCAAAGGAGGATGAAGGATGGATTCTGTTGAGTTAATCGGTATTTCCCGTGAGGGACTCCTTCGGAGCGGTTGCCATGCTTCGCATGGTGAACTCCTGCTAGTATCGGCTGCGTTGTTCGGTGATCGGCCGTTATACGATAAACGTAAAACGTTACCATCATTCGTCCACTTCGTTTACTTCGGATGATAATACGCGCCTCTCAAACGGATAACGAAAAACGCCATTGCAAGGCTAAGCAGTTACAAAATCCACTAGCCCGCCAGGCGATGCTGTGAGCTTGTCGAACAGGCTTTAATATCCATCCCGAAGGGATCCCTATGGGATAAAACCAAGTACATAAGCACGTCTTTTCCACGTAGTGGATCAACATAGAAACGAGCCCCAAGGGTTAATGTCCTAACGGACAACATATGGTTTTTTTCAATTTTTTTTATTGACATTAAGAGGCTGTATCAAAACGCCCATTTTTTGATTTTCACCGCCTTATTTGCCCCTTCTATTTCGACTGTGCTCAATACATCGCCTAAAGGGTGTAAGTCGCTGAAAATCAGCGCACACCCTAAAGTTGGGGCAATAATAATTTCCGGTAGATGTTGGTTTTGAGACAGCCTCATTGAATATCATTTTTTTCATTAGTGTTCGACAAAAATCTGATTATCCATGTGGTTGTAAATTCTCTATTCAATTTTGTATTTATCCCAAAAAAATTTATTTGTCCGAATTTTGGGTGTTGCAACGCTGAAAGCAGGTCATAAAACAATAAAAAATCATTAACCAATGACAGGCAAAAACGACTATTAAGATACTTCAAATCATTGGCTAATATGCTTTTTAGAAAAAATTATATATCTCTCAAAACTTCCTCAATGAGTTGGCTGTCTGCCCCAAAATGATGAAGTGAGCACACAGCAGCCATAACAGATTCATATAACTTCCCCTTTTCATTGAAAAACCTGCTGAAATTTCTGGTTTCAATGTTTAGAACACTCTGTCCTTGCTTAAAAAGACTCATCGTTTCATGTCCTGCAAGCAAAATATTTTTATTTTTTGCTAGCAGTTGCTTTGTCAATGCATTGTCAGGGTCATTGGAGAACCAGATAATCTCACAATACACTCTTTCTTTCATTTCAGCCACAAGCGGATTACAGGCATTGAGAATGCTCAGACCGTCGTTGCGCACTTCTTCAGCCACAACCGATTTGGCATAGGCCAGATCATCTCGTCGCTGAATATCCAGTTCACTGATATGATTGTCATACACATTCAAAACAATTCCCACATCTGACATCTGATAGGAGAGACCTTCGTGTATGATTGTTTCCACAGGAGTTTCAACAACCACCGCCTCAAGTTCAGGATTTTTCAGCAATATATCAGCATGAAAAGGTTCTTCATCAACTGACTGAAAATTATGTTTGCTTCTAAAAAAAACTCCCTTTGAATTTGTTATGCCGGTTTTGAATCCCATTTCTGCCAGGCCTTTGCCAATGATTTCTGTACAAAGGGTTTTTCCCTTTGAGCCTGTTACGGAAACAAGCGGGATATGGCAGCGTGTGTCATTAGAGAAAAGATGGTCAAAATACTGAGGAGCATCCAAAAAACCTGCGGGAGCTGATTTCATTCCGGGATCAATGATTTTTTGAAATTTCCCCGACCCAATCTGAATTGAATTGGGATCATTGTTTCGTATCCAGGGAATTTGTCTTTTTTCGGCTTCCATCACCAATGACTGTGAAAATTTTGATGGCAAATGCGCTTCACGAATTAGAATAAGCTGTTCAATCACTTCCAACAAATGAAATGTTTCCTTGCGCAGTATGGCATTCACCAGATTGATTGATGCTTTGCCCGAATACAAGCCTGCATAGTCGTCAAAATATCTGAATACGATATTGTACACACCTGGATTTTTTGTGCTTCGTGTTTTGCCATATGACACATCCATACCTGCAAGAGTTTGCAACTCAATGGCCACATGTTCAATCACATGTCCCAGCAGTGTTCCGTCTTTCACCCGAATAAAAAAACCACCCCTCATACCTTCAGAACAATGGTGCTCGATAAGTGTTGGGATTGTCATTGCCAGACCTTCGTAAAAACCATGAATGTCATTGGTTAATACCTCATCAAATTCATTGAGATTAACCCTCATGTGAATGACAGGTCCACCGCTGAAATAATTTGCCCCTCTCAACACACGTATGTGTTCAAGAGTTAGAGGACCACCCTGCACAGCATATTGCTCGGCCGATTCAATGATATGTTTCACGGCAATTTATTTTACTCCAATAAATTGAATAACACTTGCTTTTCCTTTGTGAAGAGAGCCTTCGTTGAGCGTTCTTTCTTTTGTTTCAAGCTTTTCAATTTTAAAACATGGAAAATCGCTCATGATTTCCTGTTCGCTGTAAAGAAGAGAAGCATCTTTGGGTCCGCCTGATGTAAAATTGAGCTGTTCTTTGGAAAAAACTTCCATAACGAATTTACCACCAGGGCGGAGCGCATCCCACATTTTAACCGACAGAATTCTTCTTTGTTGACGAGGCAAATGCAGGAAAAGAGCAGCAGTAAGATTATAAAAATCAAGCTTTGGCTGAAAAAATAACACATTTTCGATTTCGAATTGTATTTTGACACCTTTTTCTCTGGCAAATTTGATGGCTTTTTCCATGCCTGTTTTACTCAGGTCGAAAGCATCAACCTGCCATCCTTTCTGAGCAGCGTAGACAGCATTGCGTCCTTCACCTTCGGCAGGGAGTAATAATTTGCCGGAAATTAATGTATCAAGAATTTCCTTAAAAAAATCATTGGGTTCCTTTCCGAATGCAAAATCGTGAGAGGCGTATTTTTCATCCCAGTTTGGTGAACTCATCATGTTTATTCATTAAGTAAAAACTGAATATCCTGTGATGGCTGGTATTCGGCTATTGTTTTACCATATTCAAAAATCACCATGGGTCTTGCCCCCATAAGCTGAATCTCTTTACCAGCAATATGCAATAAAGTTCCTTCACGAAGACCGACCACTTTCATTGATCTGTTGACAGCCAGAAATTCTTCAATTCTTTGTTGCCTGGTTTCTCCGCCATGCCCTTCGGGATTCACATCAAGATAGTGTGGATTAATTTGAAATGGCACAAGGTTGAGACAGTTAAATGATTCTGGTTCGGTGATTGGCATATCATTGGTTGTTTTCATAGTAGGACATGCCACATTTGCGCCTGCGCTCCATCCTGCATATGGCATTCCGTTCAATGCCCTTTCGCGAATGGCATTCATCACACCAGTGCGATGCATTTCATAAATCAGATGAAAAGTGTTTCCGCCACCAACAGCAACTGCTTCGGCTTCGTTTACTGCTTTCACAGGGTCGTCAAATTTATGAATTGACTGAATATTCAACCCCAGTTCGGCAAAAACACCTGCAACCCTTTTTTCATAAGCATCCCAAGATGCTTCGAGACTTTCGGGAGCAAGATTGACACCTGCATAGGGAATGAAGAGAATGTTTTTTACTCCGTGAGCATTGTAAAAATCCTTAATGTACTGACGTGGCCAGCCAAGATACGCTTCACCTGCGTTTGTTGAATTACTAACTAACAATAAATTTTTCATATTTCTTTGTTTTTTAATTTTTTCGCCATGTTTTTCGATATGATTTGCTAAAATACAAAAAATATTCTTCTCCTTCGGTGTATTTTAAAATATTGATTTTGAAATTTGCAGAGGGATTTTCAATTTTATCCCTCACAGCCAGTTTGTGTCCTGCCCGTGTTTGCTGATCAATTGTTTGAATGACAGGATATTGCATTTTTCTCAAATGTTCCAGCATTGCAAAAGCATCATCCCAGAGTTTATTGTCATAGAAATATTCAAATCCTGCCAATGAAAAATCAGCAATGTTTTCAGCAATGATGAACTCTTTAAGAGAAGGGCGCTGAACACCCCACATGAAAAGCAGTTGAGAGCTACTGAGTTTGTCAATGACATGAAAATGCTCAATGGCTTTGTTCCATTTTTTATCATTGATGAGGCTTCTCATTTGTATTTGTTCGTTTTCCCAATCAACTCCAATACGAATTTTTACCTTTTGTTCAAGCACATCCTCAATGGGCAGCCGACAAATCATATTGTTCTGACATAAAGAGACAGCTGATTGCAACTTATGATCTGCGTTGGAAAATTCCTGCCGGTTGGCCAAACTATCGCTCTGGAAAATCAATAGTTGAATATCTGTGTTGAGACTGTCGCAAATGCGAACAAGTATGATGTCATTGAGTTTGTTTTGCAACTGAATCAGAGAATCATTCAGCTGATATGAAATTTTGTTGATATACTGAGCATATTCATTATGTTTATTTTTAAGCTGCAATATTGAATAAGAGTTGGCCGATGAAATTGTGTTAATAAAAAACCTGGGTAACATATAATCACCAGCCATTCGGGCAAGAGAATCAATGTTGTGATACTTTTCCAGACGATATTTTTCCTGAATTTCATAAGCTTTCAGCAGAACATTCCATGCAGGCTCAAAAAAGCTGTTTTCCAGATTTGCAATTGCTTCAGAAATTGTGGTATGATAAAAAAAAGTTTGAATATCTACTTCTGCATTTCTGTATCTGTTGTCAAAGTCAATTTCTTCATGAGTTAAAACAAAATCTGTCAGCAATTTCATTCTGGTTTCGGCAGCTACAAAATTCTTTTTTGAAATATCAAATTCAATTTTATCAAGCCTTTCGTTGTACAGGGCTTTCAGTGTGACAGTTTTTGGGCCTGATAAAGAAGAGCAATCAAGAGAGGGGAGGGAGTCGCAGTAAGATTCTAGCCATTCAACAGTTTCAAGAGCTTTTACATAATTTTTTCTTATATTCAGCTGATCAATTTCTTTTTTACAGGCAGTGTACAGAATTTCAAAATACTTTTCAGCTTCAATTGATGTGATGATATATTTAGAGTTATTCTTTTGATAATCAATTGCCTGAAAAATATATATACGCGCAATTTCAAAACGTTTGTTTTCGATTGCTTTTTCAATAACAACAATCAAAGAACGATAGAGTCCGTATTTTACCTGTGCCATGAGTTTGTCCATATCATTGAAGCACTGGAGTTGTGGCACAAGAGTGCAAATTGTCATAGAAAGTTCAAGCAGAAGTTGAGCTTCAACAAAGTCCTGAGAAAGAATCCTTCTTTGCACAGTTTCATCAATTGCAGACAGAATAAGCCGTGTAACTTCGGAGAGCCTGTTTTGGTCTTCCTGAGCGGGAATTGCGCGTTCATGTATATAAATAATTCTTGTTGCGGCAGTATCATAGGCACCTCTGCGGTAATCAATATATGCCAGTTCGGTCAGAGCAGGCACAAAGACAGGATTATACTCAATTGCTTTGGTGTAGAAGTATCTGGCAGAATCGAATTTTTCAAGTTGCAGCCTTTGATTTCCCTGTTCGTAATAAAGTCTGTCAAGCTGTTCAAGTTTTTTATTAATCTGAAAACGTACTGTTGACATTTCTCTTTGCAGATTTTCCATTCTGCTGACAAAGTTAATGGGGTCACTGTTCCACAAATTCAGTTCATTTTGAAAATTTCGCTGCATAATCAAACTGTATTCTTTTTCAGCATCCCGAAGAACAACATTATTAAAAGCCACTCTTTCAATATGGTTAACATCAATTTTTCTCACGGTTTTAAACAATTCTTCAATTTGAAAATCAGTCTGATAATAATCAAATATCAAGGCAACTGCTTTCAAAAAACGTTCTTTGACAGGTTCGGCCCAAATAAGTTTCAGATTATTGACAGATGCTGTATATGGTGCGTTTGCAACAGTATCATTGAACTGAGATTGCAACACTGTGAAATATCCCATCTGGTCATTGAGTTTGATACGGGAGAATGAGTTTTTGAATACAGAAGCTGCAGTTTCATCTTTTCGTTGAATATCCAGTTGAAAATCAACAAAATCAGGAGTTAGAATGTGCGCGATATTGATATTTCTGTATGACACATCGCCTCTGAAAATCATTTCTTTCAGTTCGTAAAAGATTAAATAATTGACAGAATCAACTTGTTTGAGCTGCAGGGAGGATTTAAATTCGACAGAAAAAGAAGTAATATCAATATTTTTAGGTATAGCCCTGGCAATTTCGGTGATAATGAAATTGGTAATTATGTTATCAGTCGAAGGGGAGGCGTTAAATTCTACATTTTGGTGGTGCGTTCTGTTACTTTCAAAAACTGTGAACTGAGCCATGACAGGAAAAGTAGAGAAAACAATAAGAACAAATATGAATAAAGATAGCCTTTTCATTTGATCCCGTCAAAATTTTGGCAAACTTAATGAATTTTTTTGAGTCATTGAAAATCATTATTGCAAGAGAGATGGTAATACAGTTAAGATGCAAATTATTAGTTCAATATTGGTTACTAACGGATAATTTTAAATAGAGCTTACTTTCAGCGCTGTTGCTTATTTGAAAAATTGGAATTTGAGATCATTTGATTTTTGGAAAATGAAGAAGATGCCTTGTCTTACACCTCTGTAAGCCCCGAAAAACCTGAACTTATCCGTTACTAACGGTTAATAACGGATAAATGACGCTATTGCTGGGTTTGCGCAAATTAGAGCTTTCGAGATTTAGATATATTTGAAACAAATATAACCACACAGATCTCTGTAAGCCCCGAAAAACCTGAACTTATCCGTTACTAACGGTTAATAACGTTTTTGTTGTTGATATTCAGAGCTTTATGATGTTGCATTTTGCCATTTAGTAAAGAGATTGAATTGTAAATGGCTAACTGTTAATACTATATCCGTTACTAACGGTTAATAACGTTTTTGTTGTTGATATTCAGAGCTTTATGATGTTGCATTTTGCCATTTAGTAAAGAGATTGAATTGTAAATGGCTAACTGTTAATACTATATCCGTTACTAACGGTTAGTAACGTTTTTGTTGTTGATATTCAGAGCTTTATGATGTTGCATTTTGCCATTTAG
>CAZGIW010000058.1:21236-25530 GCA_964526285.1 uncultured Bacteroidales bacterium
AGAGATTGAATTGTAAATGGCTAACTGTTAATACTATATCCGTTACTAACGGTTAATAACGTTTTTGTTGTTGATATTCAGAGCTTTATGATGTTGCATTTTGCCATTTAGTAAAGAGATTGAATTGTAAATGGCTAACTGTTAATACTATATCCGTTACTAACGGTTAGTAACGTTTTTGTCGTTGATTATCACAAACTTATACTTGTCGGATCTGTTGTTGAAAAATCGAAACTTTAACATAAAGTTACACTTCTTACAGTATAATAAAATCAACTACTTTTGCTCTCCGAAATTCTCTAACTTTCGGATAACTCAAATGAACTATTATCAGCTTTTTGTTGCCAATAAAAAAATCATTGCTTTTCTTATCCTGTTCACATTCTTTTCAGGTTTCGGTCAAACCTATGTATTATCCTTATACATTCCTGGCTTTCTCAGCGAACTTGATATCAGTCGCACATTCTTCAGTACACTTTATAGTATTGCCACTGTTATCAGCGGTGTAACTATTGTTTTTGCCGGCAAAATTATTGATAAAATTTCTGTGAAGTATTTTGCTTTAATTGTCGTCGCTGGATTGGTGTGTGCAAACATTTTAGCTTCTTTTTCTTTCAATGTTATCACCGTTTTTTTTGCTGTTTTTATGCTACGGTTTTTTGGGCAGGGCTTGTCCACTCATACTTCATTTACAGTGGCAGGAAAATATTTCAATACTGCCAGAGGGAAAGCACTGAGTTTCGCTTATCTTGGGTTTCCTTTGAGTGAAGGTCTTCTTCCAAATTTGGCCTTGATATCAATTGTGATGCTAGGATGGCGACAGTCTTTTCAGCTGACAGCTTTTTTGATTCTTATTATTCTATTACCATTGACATTTTTTTTATTGCGAAAATTTTCAGGTGATGCTATTGTTGAAGCAAAAGTAGATAATCAAATCAAACCAGGAACTGAGCATGAAACTCATATCCAACATCCAAGCTGGGGACAAAGAAAAATTATTTCAAATAATTTATTCTATTTTATTGCTCCAACTCCTTTTTTGATTGGCTTTATTCTGACTGCTTTGTTTTTTTATCAAACTTTTCTGGCCGAATATAAACAATGGAATATTGAATGGATGACTTTTTCCATATTGTTTTATGCCATTTCTTCTTTTATGGCTTCACTGCTTACTGGCCCTTTGGTTGACCGTTATTCGGCAAGATCTGTTTATCCATTTGCAGGGTTACCCATCATTTTTGGCTTGCTGGTGTTTGTGTTTTTTGACCATGCAATTGCAGCATCTTTCTATTGGTTTTTTGTGGGGTTGACGGCTGGGATGAACTCTACTGTTGCCAATGCTCTCTATGCAGAATCATATGGAGTGAAAAATCTGGGTGGTGTGCGAAGCTTATTCTCTTTTGTTATGATTGCCGGAACTGCATCAGGTCCTGTTGTCTATAGCTTGTTGATGGATGCAGGGATTGATTTTTCATCAATAAACATTATTATATCCTGTTTATTCTTTCTCAATTGCATCATGCTTGTTTTCAGACTCAGGAGGGTGTAAGCTTGTAATGTTTTCCCTGAAAGGTATTCCTCTCTTCAAATCGTTTTATGATTTTTTGCAAAATACTGTCATATCTTATCATCCCCCAGTCGGGTGCAACCAGAAATCGGGGCGGTACTTCTCCTGCAAATCGTTCAATGTAGATGTCGGGGTTCAGTCTTTCAGCAAAATCAACTGCCAAATCAATGTATTCATTCAATTCGAAAAGATGAAAATCATTTTGTGTCTTCATATACATTTTTTCTATTTCTGTTCCTCTGAAAATTTGCAATTGATGAAGTTTTACAGAAAAAAGATCAAATGATGACAGAATCTCTGCTGTTTGCATCAGGCGGTTCTTGTCCTCTCCAGGCAAACCCAGTATCATGTGTCCTCCCACTGGAATATTGTATTGATTTAACAAAGAAATGGCATTTGCAGTGTCCAACATATTATGTCCACGTTTGATAATTGACAATGTATCATCAAATACGGACTCAATACCCAGTTCAATTTTAACATATGCTCTGTCTGAAAAATCATGCAGCAACTTTGCTATGTCATCGTTAATGCAATCAGGACGTGTCCCGGCTGAAATGCCAATAATACCATCCACTGAAAGTGCCTCTTCAAACATTCTTTCTAACTGTTCGGCATCTGTATATGTATTGGAATATGATTGAAAATAAGCAATATATGAAGTTGCACGCCTGTACCGGTTTTTATGAAACTCAATTCCTTCAAGAAGCTGTTGTCTGACATTTTTTTCAGGACGACAATATGATGGAGTAAAAGCCTCATTCAGACAATAAATACATCCTGTTGTTCCTTTTGTACCATCCCGATTGGGACATGTTAATCCTGCATGAACAGAGAGTTTCTGCACCCTGGTGCCGAATTTTTTCTTCAGAAAATCTGTATAACTTTTATAATAATGATTGTTTATCTGCATGTATGAAATTGAATTTATAATCCAGATCAGGCGAAAGTTATTTTATTTCACCAAGTTTCAAACTATTTGTAGTTCCCATTTCATCAATGGGCATGCTGGCTGTGTGAACAACAAAATCGCCCTGACTCACAAATCCCGATTTTTTCAAAAAATACTGAATATCTTCAATGGTGTGGTCGGTGCTGATGGTTTTATCGTAATAATAGCATCTAACTCCCCATACCAGATTCAGCGTGTTGATAATTGATTTATTTGCTGTAAAAGCGATAATGTGCGCCTTTGGTCTCATTGATGACACTTTCAATGCAGTGTAGCCTGAATTTGTCATTGTTGTAATTACTTCAGCGCCTACTCTGCCTGCCAACTTACATGCATTGAAACATATGGAGTCGTTGATAAACCGTTCAGGTGTTTTGTTGGGAACGATTTCACGTCTGTATATTTCATCATTTGTTTCAATTTCTTCAATGATTTTGACCATAGTTTTTAACACTTTTAAAGGATATTTTCCAACAGAAGTTTCACCACTGAGCATCAGTGCATCTGCACCATCAAGTACTGCATTGGCCACATCATTGACTTCGGCACGAAACGGAACGGGAGAATCAATCATGCTTTGCATCATCTGGGTTGCAATAATCACTGGTTTTGCATGGGTAAGACACATTTTGACAATGTTTTTCTGAATCATAGGCACTTTTTCAAGATCCATTTCAACACCCAAATCACCACGGGCAATCATAATCCCATCAGAGTGTTGTATAATTGATTCAATATCCTGCAATGCCTCAGGTTTTTCAATCTTGGCAATCACTTTTGCAGGTGAATTTTGCTTGCTGATCAAATGTCTGAGTTCAATCACATCAGTAGCAGAACGAACAAAAGATAATCCAATCCATTCAATGCTTTTTTCAATTGCGAAGTTCAAATCATCTTTGTCTTTGTCAGTGAGGCAGGGAAGTGAAACTTTTGTGTTGGGAAGGTTAAATCCCTTGTTCGAGGTAAGCAACCCGCCATATATTACACTGGCTTTTATTTCAGAAACTCCATCTGTTTCAATCACTTCAAGTCTGATGTTTCCGTCATCAATGAGAATTTGTTCGCCTTTTTTTGTGTCTGCTGCAAGTCTGTCATAGGAAACAGAGATATTTTCTTCGTTGCTCTCATTACGAACTGTTGAAATATTAACTTCTGTTCCTGAAGTTAGGAAAATGCCTCCATCCTGAACTTTTCCCACACGCAGTTTTGGTCCCTGAAGGTCGGCCAGAAGCGCTGTACATGTATTAAGCTCTGAGTTCAGATCTCTTACAATATCAATGAGTTTTGCAGCATCTTCATGCGAAATGTGTGAGAAATTTAGCCTGAACACATCTGTACCTGCCCGAATCATTTCTTTGATGATTTCTTTGTCTGATGTGGCTGGCCCAAGAGTTGCGATGATTTTTGTGCGATTGTATGTTACCATTGATTTTATATTTGCCAGATGCAAAAATAACCAGATTTTTACATTTTTCCCTATTTATCACTATTAAGATAATGAAAAAAGATTGTTAATTGATGATTCGCCGGGGCGTTTGGTTATGAAATATGGAGAATATTGTAGGATTTGTTAGCCACTCCCAAGCCCTCGGCTTCCCGATCCCATAGGGACAAGTTGGGATCGGGATTCCTATGGAAGAATACTCTGACGAATCACAATAGAAATTTATTTGACACTTCTTTGTGTTTTCACAGAAATTATACAATACAAAAGGCTTATGTTTGTTTTGTTGAAATTGCTGTGTGAAGGGCTTTAGCCCTGAGCAAATAAAGAA
>CAZGIW010000059.1:0-24989 GCA_964526285.1 uncultured Bacteroidales bacterium
AAATATCCGTTGGCATCATATTCATATTTTATTTTGAAGTTGTTTGGGTAGGTTTTCAAAACAAGCAAAAAAGAGATGCCCCATTATTTACAAAACGAATTCAAAGCCAATAGTTAGGATAGGTTTCATATAATCGTTTTTCTTTTTAATTGCAATAGAATATCCAAACTGATTTACAATATAAAACTCCCACACCTTCACTTTGCCTTGAATAACATGCTCCAAAACAACAAGATGGTCGTTTTCCAACACAGCATAATTTGCACGTGCAGAAACACCAGCATTTACAAGCTTGCTTTCGTTTCCCCAATCAATCTGCAAAAAATACCTTGTGTTTTTGTTTATTAAATCATGGCCAGCACCAGTGATAAAGCTCAATTTTTGTGAATTCAGCTTTACATTATATCCCAGTCCAAGTTCAGCATAAATTGTACTTGTTGGATAGCTTGCAATAAGGTGCGATTCCTGCCCTTCGAAAAAGTATTTATTAAAATTCAGAGGATCAAATTTTAAACCACCACCATTACATTGCAGGCCAACAATCAAGATTTTTCTGTTTGACACACCTGCATAATTGAAGTTCAAACCGTAATTATTGATTAATACTCCCATTTTATTTTCTTTTTCAATATCTTTAGAAAATAGAGGAGAGTTGATTGTGGTTGGAACATACAGAGACTGTGCCTTTCCTGTAATATTTTGTATTATTAAAGAAAAGCAGCATAGTAAAATCAAGAATATCTTATTTTTTCTCATCTTCTTTTTGTTTTTACACTATCCATATAATTTCTCCAATCTTTCTTGTTGCACCAGAACCATTTTTCGCGTTTGAGCCAACAATCAGGGACTGGTTTTTCTTTAACAGGTATAAGCTTAGATGGAACAATGGTCTTTTCCCTTTGTTTTTTATTCTTCTCCCAGTTTTTCCAGTCGGACGCCGTCATATAATGAATTGGCTTTGAATAAATCTCTATTATTGTATTCCGGTCAATAACTTTATACCAAACTTCCCATGCAGACCAATTAGGAGAAATTGACAAAGGATGATTTACATATTGAGTTTTTATTGTGTCCCCATCAACGATATAAAGCCCCCATTTAAACCATTTATTGAATGATGTGCTAACCTTCCCTGTAGTATCATCAATTATTTCTTGAAAATACAATGAGATATTTGACTTTCCCTTTTCTCTTCGTCCTTCATCTACATCAAAGAACTCGTATAAGAATGTACCATCTTCATAGAACATAAAAGCTAATGATGATGAATTTTGAGTATTATTCACAAAATACCCTTCAACATTTATAAGTTTCTTGATGTTTGTTTCACTCTTATAGTAACAATAAGTAAATCCTTGTTTAATATGCTTTGGAACACCTATGTATGCACATGAGGGAAAGATAAATACAAATATAGCAATGAAAATATGTTTAAATAGGTTTACCATAATGAGTAGGGATTATAATAACCACCATACAAATGCGGGCCCTTGGTAAACTGGCTATCATCTGTGTAAAAATTCTGATGCCCAAATGGTAAATAAAAGAATCCATTTCTATGCACCCAATTTTGGGTTCTATCTTGAACCATTGGATCACTCCATCCAGCACGAATAACACTACCCCCATTTCTATAACCAACCCAAAGAGGACTGCTATATACCTTCCCCTTGATCCAAGATCCATAACCTTTTTTATTTAGGTTGCCCATCCGATCTCTTCCAATTGGGTCAAATGATTGCCTTTCCCCTTTTGGATCATTATTATACAAATTTGTCCCTAAAACAAAATCTCTCCACGTAAATTCTAAAGCACTTGATCGCCAGCGATCATGTCCATCACCGAGAAAATCATTTTCCAATCTTGCAGAGAAATCTCCTTTTCTAAACCTCACCCCACCCACTCTTTGAGCATGTGCACCACCGTAGTATGTTTGGTAGTAGCCGATAGAGAAATCGCCATCAGAATATGTTACGCCCCCAGCTAGTTGTGGAACAAGCTCAAAACTATAACTCTCGGTTGCAGCTGCAATTTCAGGATTAATTACAGAGTTTACACCTCCACCCATGCCAATTGAAAACTCGCCTATATTTACTCCAATATTAGTATTAAAACCAAATCCAACCATTGATAAACCAACAGATAAAGAAAAATTATCGTCCTGATATATTGTAAGAGAAGTAACACTCTGAATTTGATTATACGCATTCATACCTGCCTGCACCCCACCTTTTGCTGCATGCCACATATTGTCGTAATTATAATCGCCTGGATTTAGCCACCTGTCTAAAACAGACCCAAGCATGAATATTCCCATAGCAATATACAAAGGATTATTGCCATCGGGATCGGTGTAAACCATTGGATTATTTCTTGCATATGTGTATCTGTTGAAATCTTGAGAATATGATAGATTGGAAACATGGTTATCAGGACTCAACATCACCCCCAAATCATAATCATACAGCCTGCCATTCATGTTGATAAGTTGAAACATATCCAAATGTTCATGTCCGGTAAAACCTCTATCAAGAATAAAATCAGTGTAAGCAGGATCAGTGTAAGCAATCGTTCTTTTTCCCCATGGATTATATTGTATCCGCTGAAGCATATTGCCCGTTTCGTCAGTTATTTCTGCAATAGAACCAAGATAGTCTGTTGTTATATAATACATGTTCTCTTCAGTATCTGTTTTTTCAAATACAGCACAAATTCCGTCAGGAGCAAAGATATAAAATAATTCTCTTGTTTCGTTTGTTTGATTACTAATAACTTTTTCATAGTTTGAAGAAAAATATTTTGTGGTTTTTGCGACATTGTTTTCCTTATATACGGTCTTAATTCTTTGATTGGTTGTGCCATATATGAAGTCAAGTGAAACATTGCATATATCATCAGTTATGGATTTGATTTTGTTAAAAGAGAAATAATTAATCGTGTAGTCATTCAAAACCAAATCTGTATTGACAACTGACGAAACAGCATGAGGTTGAGGCGCATCGTATATGTAATCACCAACATCAGTTTTAAACTCAATGTTGCCATTTGGATTGTAGTCAACATTAATTATTCCAATACCAGTTGTGCTAGATTCTGTTAGCCTATTGATAATATCATAATTATAAACCTCTTCATAGCTTAGAGAATTGTCTTTTCTGAAGTTGAGATTGCCATTTTGAGGGTTAAATGAATACTCCCTGTTAATGAGATTGTTAGAATATGTTTGATTAGGAAACCCATAATTATCAGTAGTTTTTGTCAATTGCAGGTTGTTTCCAAGCATATAGGTTATGTTCCTTGTGTCTAAACTTTGAAGTTCCCAAATATCTTGATTATTGTCAAATCTTGTAATCTTTGTCAAATATCCATTGTTGTTATAGTGTTGTTTGACAGAAAAACCTGTGGGATAAGAGATTTTTGTAATTTTCCCAAAAATGTCATATTCAAAGGAAGTTGTAAATACTTCACTATCTATTGTTTCGGAAGTTGATTGAACTTGTCCGAAGTTGTCGTAAAAATACTCTGTTTCAATTCCATTGTAGTTTATGATTGAGCTTATCATGCCTTTTCCAAATGGTTTTGTATCATAAAAATAATTAGTTAACCCCTCGTCTCCTTCTTTTGTTTTTAATCTTCCGAGCTTATCATAAGTCATTTCAAATTCATTGCCTTTAGCATCTTTTTGATAAATGAGTTCGCCCAATGAATTATATTCATATCCAATAGTACCTGCATCTGGATCAGATAAAAGTTTTTGTCTGGCATATTCATCTGTTTCAATTATTACCTCACCGGATAAAGTTGTAACTATTGTTTTTAATCCATTGGTTAAAGTAAAGTAATTATAGTTGATTGTGCCAATGTTATCAGTAACACTTGTCAATCTTCCAACAGCATCATAGGTTTTAGTAGAAAACTGCGAGGTGTTAACATTTGTTGTTGTACTTGAAGATCCACTATATGAATAATTTGTTGTTGAAACAACACTTCCATCAAACAATTTGCTAGTGTTTTTTATTCTTCCATCATTATAATATTCATAACTAACGGTTAAATATTGTGAATTGATTTTATAGGGTTCTGTTGTTTCAAACAATTGTCCCTTGCTGTTGTAATATTTGTCTGAAAACAAAACAGACCCATCATAATCGAAATTTTCTGTTCTGATTTCTCTACCCAAATCATCATAATATGTTTTTATTTCAGAATTTAAGATATCCTCGAACTTTGATAGAATGAAGAATCTTGAAAAATCAGGATTGGAACCGTCACACCACTCCATTGTATTAAAAACTCTTTTTCCATTAGGCAATTTAGTTTCATTTAGACGACCAAAACCATCGTATTTATACTCTGTTTTTAAGTTGTTCACATCGTAAGTAAATAATATATTTCCTGTTTTATGATCAAACTTTGATAAAGTAGTAAAACCTAGTGGATCAATGGCTTTTTCAACAAACCTGCCTTTGCTGTCATACTCGAAATTTGCGGTGCGAGAATCAACGTCTTGTGCAGAGGTGGTAATACTTTTGAGGTTGCCAAATGGGGTGTATTCAAACTCTTCAACAACTGACTTTTGCTTTCCAGGGTCTGTTATCTTTTTTTTCAAATAACCGGTATTTGGATAATACTCAAATTCAGTACCTCGTGAAAAAAACTGACCACCTATTTGTTGTTTCACAATATAGATGTCACCAACTTTTGATGGACACCATGTGCCACCATCGTTGCTGTAATTTGAAAAATATTGAGTTTCGACATATTCGTTATTATAGTTTGTTTCAGTTAAAGTAATATTTCCATACAAAATGTCTATAGGACTATAGTTACTAAAAGAAAAAATTGTTGTGCCTGTTAAATAGTTTTTGTTTTCTGAACCTGAAAGATATTTAAAGAATCTTTTATTTACAGAAATAGGATTAGTGAAGAGATGATAAGTGTATATTAAATTTGTCTTGGATAATCCAGCATCATCAATAGTCGTCAATGTAGTTTCTGTCAAATCTGACAAGCAATAATAAGGTTGTGAATCATTTATTGTATATCGGTTAATAATTCTACTATTTTTATTTTCATTAGAAGAAATTGTTTCGGAGAATCCCAAAAACCCTCTCCCTTGCACATGAACAGATGTCCCTTTATAATTAAAAGTTGTTTTATTCTCACCTCCAACCCCATCAGATGTAATGGTTTCTGCAACAACATAAAGAGAGGGTGTCGAATTAGAGATAATTGGAAAATCATGATTTAAAGTATTATCTTTTTTATATACAGTTTGTCTTGAAATGGGCTTGTAACTAATCTCCGTTATATTGCCCATACCATCATAAATAGTTTGAAGAAAAAATTGCTCTTTACTATTAGCAAAAGTTAAAGTTTTGTGACTATTGCCGTCTGAGATAAATACATCTAGTGTACCATTGCCATCAAAATCACCAGCAATAACTCTTGTTTGTTCATTCATAGAAAGATTAGCCCAAGAATATGAATAGGTCTTTTTTATGAAACCACCAAAACCATTGCTGTACAGAACAGTTGCAAGCCAGTCATTAGAAATTTTTCTAAATTGAACAATATCTGATAATCCATCCCCATTGAAGTCACCAACCAAATATTTAATTATTTCAGGCGATCCAACATAGCTCGCATGCAAATCATTCACAGTGATTAATGAATTCTGCAATGAGGTTGTTCCACTACCATATACAACACTCCATTCTGTTTGATTTCCTGTTTTGACATGTTTTAATAACAAATCTGAAATACCATCTCCGTTAAAGTCTCCAAACATTATATCTAGAGGTGTTGGAGTATTGAATTCAGCTATTTGTCTTAATTCGATATTGTTTTGGCTAAGGAAAATGAAATTCAAAATAATAACCTTATTGTCTTTAATTGCAGCCAATTCGGTTTTCCCATTACCATTATAATCAACTGGAAAGAAATACATTCCATCTAGCGAAAAAACAAGTTGGTTTTGTAAGTTAAAATACTTGTTTCCTGTGATTGGATTAGAATTATTGTTAGCATAAACCATCCAAATACCATTTTGATTATTATACATAAACAAATCTGTTTGGCCACTGCCATCAAAATCTCCCATTGTGAAAAGATGCTCGTAATTACATGTGAAATTATTGAAATTTATAAATGAATTGTTGTTTTCGTTGAATTGGTAAGCTTTATAGGTAGTGAAATTTGCATTTTTAGTTAAAAATAACAAGTCATCTTTGCCATCACCATTAATGTCAGTGCAAATTACTCCTGAACTTATATTTATATCTCTATTTCCATGATTGATTTCCGCATTTCGTTGAATATTATAGGTGCCATTCTTATCAATAAAATAGTTTTTTCCTAAAACAGGATTATCATAATCCATTGGATAAAAATTTGTAGGTAATACTCCATTACTAACAATTTCTTCATATTGCCCATCGGAGTTTAAATAGTATTTATATCCTGTATAAATGATATTGTTTTTGGTGAAAAGTATCAAATCGTTTCTTCCATTTCCATTAAAATCTCCAGAAATGTATTCAGAATTTAAAATTATAGGTAAATTATTCGGAATCTCAATATCACTTGGATTTGTATATGATTTTTCACCATAACTAAACTTTAGAGAATTAAAATGCTCATTTTTCTCATTAAACTCAATTATTTCATTTAAAAAAGAATAATTATTATTTGTATTGAAATAATTTGGGTTGTTTGAAAAATATTTAAACTGATATTCTCTGACCAGTTTGTCTTCGGACATTGATTTAATTTTTCTTAATAAAACGGAATTTTCTATTGTTATTCCATTGACATGCTTTATGTTTTTGTCTTGTCTTATTTCATAGAAGAACACAATTGAATTGTAAGGCTGCATCCCTATAGTTTCATTGCCTGTGTAATCAATTTTTTTAATATATAAATTTCCCATCAATTCTTCGTAATGAAAAGAGATATAGTTTCCACTTGGGTCTATGATTTTGTTAATGTACCATACTAAATGATTTCCTGTTGAAGGGAATTTTGAGTTGTTTTCCTTACCATATTGAATAGTCATACCATTCTTTGTTTTTACCTCAAACCATTCAGGATTTCCATTACTGCCCCCAAATTTGGTAATTAAGCTAAAACTTTCAATCTCTGTTCTATAGGCATTTTCATTTGCATCCCATTGCAACCTATTGCCATCCAACATGAATTTTGCATTATTGTTATCAAATTCATATCCAGTTCTTTTACCATCATGTATAAATGATTTGCCTGTTCTTGTAATTGTAGATAACCCAATCAAATTCCATCCCCAACCAAGTAGTCCATTCCCTGCCTGACTATTATATGCGATAGACACATTGGGTTGCATCCCATTTGTGCCAGGCGCACAATAAATTGGCACATTATATAATGCTCCCCCTGTATTTGAAACATTGAAAATTCCTATTGTTGTCCCTACAGTCAAATTAAAATCTAATTCGTAATTATTAGGGTCGTTCTGATCAACATATTGGGCATCAAACAGTAAATGTTCATCCAGCCTCGCCCTCATTGTTCCGTTATTGGAGTTAAATTTATACCCCTCTTTAAACACCACCCTATCGCGTGCCACAAATTCGCCAGGGTCATTATTACACGTGCTGTTCATTTCAACTTCAACCCCTGTTCCGCAAACCACAGGGATGGTTTGGGCTGATGCAAAATAATTTCCCAAAAGGAAAATCAAAAATAGTATTGAATGTATTTTTGGTTTTTTCATTTTTTTAAAAACTTATTGTTTTAACACGTTCCATTCCTTTTTTCTGTTGTCAATAATTAGCTGCAACACATACATGCCAGCAGGGTGTGCACTGAAATCTATGCCTGTTAATGTTTCTGACGAAATGCTGCGATGTATCAGCCTGCCCTGCAAATCATACACTATAATCTCTGCTGAAATATGCGCCGGAAAATCAATTATTTCCACATTGAGATATCCCTGAGTAGGATTTGGATATATCTTCACTTCATAATCAAACACATTATAATTATAAACTACTGTGCTGTCATCTGACACACCATCAGTTTCAATTTTCTTATTGTCAGGAATCAGTATCAACTCTCTTCTTATTCTGTTGCCCGATTCATCATAGCCATATTCATATGCAGGTATTGTTTGAGCAATTCCTGATGAAAACATTATAGCAATTAACAGAATGGAAAATTGTATTTTCATGTTTTTGATTTTTTATTGATTTAACAATTGTCTCAACTGGCGGTTTTCTTCTTCCAGCTGTTTCAGTCTTATTTCCATTTGCTCCATGTATAAGTAGAGCTCTTCCACATTTTGCAGTATTCCTGAAACGGTTTCAGTAACGGGGATGCCTCTTTCTGTTACTTCTTTTTCAGAAGGCACATTTGGTAGATGTTTTTGTTGTTTGATTGTTTCAATTCTTAACTCAAAAGGCTCAAGAAAATGATTGCTGTTGAAAACAAAATCAGGCCAGCAATTGCCATTTGCATCAATAAATATCTCATCAGTTGCTCTGATATTGCCGCACACATCAAGGCTATACTCGGGTTTTCCCGTCCCTATGCCCACATTTCCATTGTCGGCAAGAAGCATAATGAAATTTTTGGTTTCCCCATCATATGTGTTGCCCCAGGGTGTCCAGAAATTTAATCCTCCATAATGGTCGCCAATAACTTCAGGAGGGAGATATTCAATACCATAATTGCCATGATTTTGAAAACTAAAGTAGTTTTTACTATCAATTTCTTTTGGCCAGTTTGAATTATGCTGATGAAAAAATATTCCGCTGTGTTGTCCTGAAACCAAAATACTGCCATTATGTACCTGTATTCTTTGTCTGGGGCTCAAAACTCCAATTCCCAGTTTGCCATCACTTCCGTCACTGGTAAGTGTCATTATAGTTTTGTTGTGCACTGCATCAGAAAAACTCAATCTGTAGGGTTGTCCGGGCAAAATGGGAGCCAAAGGCTGCAAATCCCATGATGATGAAACTCCTGTTTCAATAATGCTTGTTTCAAGCCTTAAAGATCCCGGATAATATGTTTCTGCAACAAGGCTGTCGAGTTCGCGCTGCGAAGATTCAGCAGTTGCTGTTTGCGCTTCTTTTGGATTAATGGAATTTGCGCTATACAAATCTGCTATGGGATCTACAATTTGTGACATACTTTTATCATGCTTTACGTGAAGTTTTTTTCCTGGATTATCAGTCCCAATACCAACATTTCCTTCGTTGCCATAGTTTAAAATGGTATTTTGATCAAAATTTTGAGATTGTAAAAACAAATTTCCTGATGTTTCAGATGTGTAAACATGATTTTCGTTTGAATTTTCAAAAATCAGAGTGCTGTTGCCAACCATCAACTTGTTTATTACTCTGAGTTCATCAAAAACCACATTGCCCGAACTGAAGTTTTGTGCATGCACGGTGTTAATATTTGTTAAACTTGTATTGTTGAAGTCAATAAATCCCGATGTACTTGAAATTCTGCTAATACTTCCGTCAATATACACAAAATGTGACATTATTCTGTCACTTTCAGTTTGATGTGCCCGCATTGTATCAACATCTGCCTTGCCTCCCTGAAATCTTTTTCCAACAACAACCCCGTCTTGTGCCCACAGCCAGCCCCTTACCACAACATCACCGTTCACATCAAGCTTTGCCTGCGGGGCGGTGGTGCCAATTCCAATACTCCCATCGGGCAGCAACCGAAATCCTTCGGTGTTGTTCGATTTAAAAATCAGCGGCTCGTTGTTTGTGGTGCCCAGAAATTTTCCTGTGGCAACAGAATTTCCGTCCAGCTTCCACATGGGTTGTCCGCCCTGAGCATACATTGTTTCAACAGAAACATTGACAAAAATAGCAAAAAACATAATGCTAACAAATGTTTTCATTTTACAGATTTTCATTTTGTTCATTTTTATGAGATTTTTTTTTCAAATATATAATTATTTGTGCAATAAAAACAAATATTTTTTTAGTATAATTTTATTTAAATATGTTGAACATGCATACAATACACGCCATTTCATAATTATAGAAATTTTTAAAATATGTTATTTTTTATTTAAACCAATAAAACATTAAGCTTATGCTTCAAATTTTTCAACTTGATTTGTATGATAAAACGCAAAATTAACACCTGCCAACTTTTTTTCAGTAAGTAAATAAACCTATTATTTCATAAGTGATTTGTGCAATTTGTTCCAAAGACACCTGACAGACTTGTTATTTAAAATGTTAAGGCTTTCCTTTTGCTTACTGGCATAGATTTTTTTTAGATTCTTCACTTCGCTGCGCTTCGTTCTGAATGACAATGGGCTTTGTCAGGCTGAAAGCCTGAATTTATTAAGCCAGATTAGTCATTAGGAGCATAGCGAACTAATGACTTAGCTGGATTAATCCTCGAATTTGTTTAGATTTGACCGACTTATTAATTAATTTCTATAATAACAAATTCGGGAGTTCAGCCTGAGGTGGAACGAAGAGACACCTCAGGAACAAAGCACAACACAAAAAAGCGCTCTACAGGAGCAGCTTAAAGAAAATAGCAGCACCAGTCCGCTTGCGGAGGTTGCCGGGAGTCTCGTTTTGACCACCCCGACTCAAGTTTGTGGATTGGAGGGAGTCGCGTTTGACCACCCCGACTCAAGTTTGTGGATTGGAGGGAGTCGCGTTTGACCACCCCGCCCGCATTCATTTTATTTTTTTTCCTGATGCCTCGCAAGCGGGCACCCCTCCACCGGAGGGGAATGTGACACGATTGTGATTTGGGGTGCTCATCATTCCTAATTCTATATGTTGTATTGAATTAACCTTAAAAGAACTCATTATTCACATTTTTTGCAAAGACATGGCAATATTTTGTATTTTTGAAGTCTAAAAATTTTAAAACACTTTGTATATGAAACAAGTTATTCATACTGAAAATGCGCCAAAGGCTGTTGGTCCATACAGTCAGGCAATACTTAGCGGAAACATGCTATTTGTGTCAGGTCAGATTCCCATAAATCCTGCTACAGGAAAAGTTGTTGAAGGCGGTATTACTGAGCAAACCCATCAGGTATTGAAAAATATGGAAGCCATTCTTGCTGAAGCAGGATTTACATTTGATAATGTTGTAAAATGCACCTGTCTTCTGGCAGATATGGAATATTTTGCTCCCATGAATGCTGTGTATGCTGAGTATTTTTCTCAAAATCCTCCCGCACGTGCAGCTTTTTCCGTAAAAGGACTACCGCTGGGTGTCATGGTTGAGATAGAATGTATTGCAGTTAAATAATTGAAAATTAAAACTTTAATCATATGAAATTCAGACTTAAACATCTGCTTGTTATTTTATTGTTTGTCATTGTTTTTAAACCTGCAATTGCAGATGAAGGCATGTGGGTTCCTATATTTTTAAAGGAACTCAATGAAGATGAAATGAAAGCAATGGGTATGCGATTGACCGCAGAAGATATTTACAGTGTTAACCAGGCGTCAATGAAAGATGCGGTCGTTTTGTTCGGTAGAGGCTGCACAGGTGAAATTGTTTCAAACCAGGGATTGATGCTGACAAATCACCACTGCGGATATGGTCGAATTCAGGCACACAGCACTGTGGATAATGATTTGCTAACCAATGGTTTCTGGGCTATGAATTTGCAGGAAGAATTATCCAATCCAGGCCTTGAAGCGTCTATTCTCATATATATGAAAGATGTAACAGAAGAAGTATTGAAAAATGTCAGCTATGATGCAGGCGCTGCTTTTGCTGAAAAGAAAATTGAAGCAAATATCAATAAAATTGTAAAGGAAGTAACTGCTGACAATCATTACACTGCACGTGTGGTTCCTTTTTTCTACGGAAATCAGTATATTCTAATGGTATATGAAGTGTTTAAAGATGTACGCCTGGTTGGTGCTCCTCCTTCATCCATCGGAAAATTTGGAGGTGATACCGACAACTGGATGTGGCCACGTCATACAGGCGATTTTGCATGGTTTCGTATTTATGCTGATAAAGACAATAAGCCTGCTGAATATTCTAAAGACAATGTACCCTATGAACCAAAATATAGTTTCAGCATTTCTCTAAAAGGAGTTGAAGAGGGAGATTTTACATTTGTTTTTGGATATCCGGGTCGTACAAACCAGTATGCTACCTCTCATGCAATAAAAATGATTACTGAGGATGAAAATCCTGTTGCCATTGACATGCGCCGGCACAGAATGGATGTGATGGAAAAATATATGGCTCAGAGCGATATTGTCAGGATTCAGTATTCTGCCAAACATGCAGGAGTTGCCAATTTCTGGAAAAAAATGATAGGAGAAAACAGAGGTATTAAACGCCTCAAAGGTATTGAGAAAAAACAGGAGCTGGAAGAACGTTTTCTGCAATGGATTGCTCAGGACGAAGAAAGAGAGAAAAACTATGGTATTCTTATGAAAGAATTTGCCGACATACATGCTGAGTTAACACCTGCCAATTATGCCTTTACAATCTTTTTTGAGGGTGGATATTCCATTGAACTCATTCGTTGTGCCCTACAGTTCAATCAACTGTATCAGCTAATCACTGCTGATAAAATTGATAATGAGGCAATCAATACTGAGATTGAGCGACTTAAGGGTTATGTTGAAGGTTTTTTCAAGGATTATTCCAGAGATGTGGACAAAGAAATTACTTCTTTGCTCCTGCCCTATTACAATACTGTGGATAAGCAGTATGCTCCTGCCTTTTTGCAAAGAGTTGAAAAGGATTTTAAATCAGATTTGCAGGCTTTTGTCAATTCTCTTTTTGATAAAACAATGTTTGCTGACAAGGACAAATTAACAATCTTTCTCAATAATTTTAATGTGAAAAAGGATGTAAAAAAATTGTCAGCAGATCCGGGATTTGTATTGATGACTGAACTCATTGAAAACTACAGAGATATTGTAAAAGTAACTGGTGTCCTTGAATCACGACTTGAAACGCTGAACAGATTGTATGTGAAGGCACTGATGGAAATGGATGAGGACAAACGTTTTTATCCTGATGCCAACAGTACGCTGAGGGTTGCCTATGGCTGTGTTGCATCCTATGTGCCCATTGATGGTGTTCAGTATAAGCACTATACAACCACTGACGGGATTATTGAAAAAACTTATATGGATGCACCAGACTATGTTGTAACGGATAATGTATTTACATTTTTAAACTCTGGTGATTTTGGACAGTATGTCCATTCAGATGGCACAATGCGGGTTGCTTTTATTGCTTCCAATCATACCACAGGTGGTAATTCAGGAAGTCCGGTACTGAATGCTGACGGGCATTTGGTGGGACTAAATTTTGACCGTGTGTGGGAAGGCACAATGAGTGATTTGTTTTTTGATTCTGATATGTGCCGAAACATTTCTGTTGATATCAGATATGTGCTGCTAATAACAGACAAATTTGCAGGTGCATCACATTTGATTGAAGAACTGAAGCTTGTTAAATAGTCTGATCTGCTCAGCGCCGTTATTATTGTTAATCGTACTTTGTGCCTTAGTGGCAAAAAAGTCCGCAAACTTAGCCACTGAATCACAGAAACTCCAAAATCCACAGAAATGTACTTTTGTGTAATTCCGTGCTTTTCCCATCGGGATCACTATGTGATGTGTTTTGGTGGCAAAAAAATCCGCAAACTTAGCCACTGAATCACAGAAACTCCAAAATCCACAGAAATGCTTCTTTGGTTGTAAATGCCCGGCACATACTATCTTTATAAGCCACAAATACACCAATAAACACGAATAAACCCGTTGATTCTGCAAAAGCCATCACACTGTTTCAAATTCAGAAAAATGAAAGCAAGCTTTCTTTTCCGGGATTTGAAACAGTGTGAAAACAAATCTGAATGCTCAGATTTGTTTTGCAACCAATGGCTTTTGCAGAAAAAAGTTCAAACGAATCACGCTCTAATGTTTTATCGTTATGATTTGTGTATGTTCGAATTTTAGCAATACAAAAGGCTATGTTTGTTTTGGAGTAATTGCGACGAGAGGTATTCTCAGGAGCAATTACCACAGAAATCCCCTTCATAATCTTTCAGATTATTTCTGTGATCAATGAAAATCAAAATCAACACCGTTGATTTTGATGCAAGGCATAAGCCTTTTGTATTGATTAGCACAACATATTCGTGTAAATTCTGGTATTAGTGGCTAAAAAAAACCGCAAACTTAGCCACTGAATCACAAAACTCCAAAGTCCACAGAAGTATTCTTTGGTGTAATTCTGTGTTTTTCCCATCGGGATCACTATGTGAGGAGCTTTGGTGGCAAAAAAAAAGCGAACAAAATATCTGGTGTGCAGCAGCAATAATCTATAGTTCGCCAAAGAAGAAAAACAGTCCAAACCCAATAATGCGATAATCGGCTTCATTGAAATTGTACATATATGAAATTCTGGCTCCCATGGGACGTCCAAGAATATTACGGCGTAGTCCTGCATTGACTACAATTCCAGTTGCCTGATATTTATCAACATTCCACACATTCCCATCGCCAATTGTGTTGTATCCACCACCTACACCAAAAAAACCACCTGTTTTTGACCTGGTACTGGGCTCAGATCCATGTCCGAAATGATATTCAAGCATAAGAGGTACATCAAAGTAATAATTCATGCCTCCTTCAAATGAATGCCATGCAAGACCTCCGCTAAGATGTGAACCTAATGAAATATTTGATTCCTTTCCCGTTTGAAACAGTTGAATCCTTGGAGAATACATCAGTCCAAAAGAACTGGCATTGAAGTATGAATAATATGTAACCCCCAATGAATGCCTGAACCCTGGTTGAGCATTTCCGGACATTGAGACAAATAAAACTCCCACAGCAAGGATCATTGATAATTTTAGTGTTTTCATATACTATTGTTTTTGATTTTTTTCAAAAATAGTAAAAAATAATAACACCTGAGTTTAGTTGAATTTTTTTATAAATAAAACAAACATCATTTGCACACTTAAGATTCATAATCTTATTAGGAAAATCTTACTTACTTTTGCAATCTCTACTCAAGATTACTATTTACAATGAAAACAGTGAGAATTGGAATTAACGGAGCCGGACGCATTGGAAGACTCATTATCAGACTGCTTGCAAACCACCCGCACATTGAGATTGCATGTATCAATGACCTGATGGACATTGAAACCTTACGTTATTTATTAATGTATGATTCTGTGCATCAAAAATTTGAGGGTAGTGTTGAAATTGAAAACCACAATTTGATAATCAACAATATGTCTATCCCATATGCGCAGCATGATTGTCCCTCAAAGATTCCCTGGAAACAATACAAGACTGAAATTGTTGTTGAAGCATCCGGTCGTTTTGTCACAAAGAATAGCCTGAAGGAACATTTATCTGCTGGTGCATCGCGTGTTATTTTAAGTTGTCCGGCAAAAGACCCTGACATCAAAACTGTCATTTACGGTATTAACGAGAATACCCTCACTGACAAAGACATTATTGTCTCCAATGCATCATGCACAGCCAATGGAATTGCACCTATGTTGCAGATTATGGATGATAGCTTTGGAATTGAAACTGCATTTATGACAACAGTGCACCCGTTTACAAACAATCAGAGAATTATGGATGCACCACACCCCGACCCCAGACGTTCAAGAAGTCTTGCCAATAATATTATTCCCACACACTCAACTGCAACTGAAGCCATTCACAGTGTTTTTCCACACCTGAAAGAAAAATTTGACGGAGTTGCCATTCGTGTACCTATTCCTGCCGGGGCACTGCTTGAACTGATTGTGCAAACAAAAAAAACAGTTACAGTTGATTGTATTAATGATACATTTCTTGAAGCTTCCATAGGACACCTGAAACAGATACTTACATATACTGACGAGGAACTTGTATCTTCTGATATTATCGGAATGACTGCAAGTTGTGTATTTGACTCAAAACTCACAAAAGTACTTGGTTCAAACCAGTGTTATCTTGCAGCCTGGTATGACAATGAATTTGGCTATGCCAACAGGGTTGTCAATCTTATTGAATATTTCGGAATACAGGAATAAGTATAAAAGTGATTCTTTGATTTCAACCTAATGATTTGTTGAAACAATTATTCTAAAACTCTATTGTCCGACAAAAACAATGATTTCCCCTTAGGATGTAAATTGTCTTAATCAATTTTTGCCTCGGTTGGTTCGGCAAGCTCCCAACAAAAAAAAAACTCGCAAGACCCTGAATTTAATTGACTTTTCAGACTTGAAATGCTTTTTAATCGGAGAATAGTGATTCTAAAACACAAAGTTCCACACTTCCTTCATTTCATTAACATAATGAAATTTCAGTCCTTTGGTATAACGTTCGTGAATATCTGCCACGTCTTTCCGGTTTTCTTCGCTGATAACAATTTCATTCACACCTGCTCTTTTTGCTGCAAGAATTTTTTCCTTAATGCCTCCCACAGGCAACACCTTGCCCCTGAGTGTAATTTCACCGGTCATGGCTATCCTTGGATTTACTTTTTTGCTTGTTAGCACCGATGACATGGCAGTAAACATTGTAATTCCTGCAGAAGGACCGTCTTTTGGTGTTGCTCCTTCAGGAACATGCACATGAATATTTTGAGTTTGAAACATCTCAGAATCAATATCAAGAAGCTTGCTGTGGGATTTTATATACTCGTAGGCAAGAGTTGCCGATTCTTTCATCACATCTCCCAAATTTCCGGTCATTGTGAGAATACCTTTCCCTTTACTCATACTTGCTTCAACAAA
The DNA here is from genome assembly GCA_964526285.1 of uncultured Bacteroidales bacterium. Lineage (GTDB taxonomy): Bacteria > Bacteroidota > Bacteroidia > Bacteroidales > DTU049 > CAYMAZ01. The sequence goes on from CAZGIW010000059.1 coordinate 16,775, forward strand.
CAAAATTTCACCTCCATACATGGTCCACGCCAGTCCTGTTACCACACCCACTTCTTTTTTTAAAAAACTTCTTTCTTTCTGAAATTTTCTTAATCCCAAACATTTTTCAAGGTTTTCAGATGTGATTTTTTTGTCAAACTGCTCACCTGAAGCAATATATCGAATATAATGTCGAATCACTTTTGCAAGGTTCTGTTCAAGTGCTCTCACTCCGGATTCACGGGTATAATCTTCAATAATTTTTTCAATGGTTTTGGGCATAAACTGCAGCTGTTTTGGCTCCAATCCATGCTGATCCAGTTGTTTGGGAATAAGATGTTTTTTGGCAATTTCCACTTTTTCTTCCAAAGTATAGCCATTAATTTCAATAATTTCCATACGATCACGCAGTGCAGGATGAATTGTAGAAAGCGTGTTTGCTGTGGCAATGAAGAGAATTTTTGATAAGTCGTAATCTATTTCCAAATAATTGTCGTGAAAATTTGTATTTTGTTCAGGATCAAGTATTTCCAATAAAGCAGCCTGAGGATCTCCGTTGATATTATTGCCGCTGACTTTATCTATTTCATCAAGAACAAACACCGGATTAGCTGATTTGGCTTTTTTCAGACTTTGAATAATCCGCCCTGGCATGGCACCGATATAAGTTTTTCTGTGGCCTCTTAACTCAGCTTCATCACGAAGCCCTCCAAGTGAAATGCGGATATATTTTCGTGCAAGAGATTCAGCTATCGATTTTCCCAGAGATGTTTTTCCAACTCCGGGAGGGCCAACAAGGCATAAAATTGGAGCATTTTTGTTGTTTTTCATTTTCAAAACTGCGAGAAACTCAATAATTCTCTCCTTCACTTTTTCAAGTCCGAAATGATCCTTATTCAAGACTTTTTCGGCGTTTTTCAGGTCATTATTGTCAGCAGTATATTCATTCCATGGTAATTCAACCAGATACTCCATATAATTCATCTGAATTGAATATTCAGCAGCAGAAGGGTTCATTCTTTGAAGTTTTTGCAGTTCTTTCACAAACACAGCTTGTACATCCTCATTCCACACTTTTTTTGCTGCTTTTTCCTTCAGTTCAATGATTTCCTGTTCATGAGGCGACCCACCCAGTTCATCCTGTATGGTTTTTAACTGCATATTTAGCAGATAATCACGTTGTTGTTTATCGATGTCTTTTTTTACTTTTCGCTGAATCTGATTTTTCAGTTCAATCATTTGCAGTTCTTTTGTAAGATACTCCAAAATTTTGGATGAAAGAATATCAAAATCTGTTGTTTCAAGGAGTTGTTGTTTTTCTTCCAGAGAAATATTAAGATTGGAACAAATAAAATGCAGCAAAAAACTGGATGATTCAATATTCTGCAGTGCAAATGATGCTTCGGACGGGATATTGGGAGATTGTCTGATAATTTGATTGGCCAGGTCTTTTACGCTATCGATAGTGGCAGTAAACTCCCTTGTATTGATATTGATTGGTTTTAATGATCTGATTGGTGAAATGCGTGCAGTGAAGTATGGATCGGTTTGAATAAATTCCTTCACCTGAAAACGATTTCTCCCTTGAATAATAACAGTATTATTACCATCGGGCATTTGTAGTAATTTTACAATAAAAGCTACTGTTCCTGTTGTATAAAGATCTTCAGCGGCGGGGTCTTCAATATCAGGGTCTTTTTGTGCAACAACACCAATCAGTCGTTTTTCTCTGTAAACATCTTTAATAAGCTTGATAGACTTGTCACGTCCCACAGTAATGGGAATGATTACACCAGGAAACAATACAGTATTTCTGAGTGGAAGTATATTCAATATTTCGGGAATCTCTTCATTTTCAATCTTTTGCTCATCTTCACGTGACAAAACCGGAAAAAAATCTCCCTCGGGAGTCCCGTGTTCATCTTCTAAGAGATAGTTGAATTCAATTCTATTGTCATCCTTCATAAAATGATATTTTTTTTAGTAAACAGGTTTTTGGCATGTCAATCATTATGCCACTGGTAAAAAAGAATATTAATCTGTCAAATCATAGAGGGTTTTTAAAATCTCAATGTCACAATCAGACAAAATGACACCCCTCCTTTCCAAAACTGCAGTGGCAACCTGTACAGCTTTTTCAAAATTAAATTTTTTCAGTCCGGCAGCACCTCCCCACGAAAATGATGGTATATAATTACGTGGAAAACCATCACCGAAAACATTGGCACTAATGCCAACCACAGTACCTGTATTAAACATTGTATTGATGGATGATTTTGAATGATCTCCCATTATCAATCCACAAAACTGCAATCCTGTTGACACAAAATGTTGTTCAGGATATGACCAGAGTTTCACTATATCGTATGTGTTTTTTAAATTTGAATTATTGGTATCAGCACCCAGATTGCACCACTCGCCAATAACTGAATTACCCAGAAATCCGTCATGTGCCTTGTTTGAGTAACCAAAAAATACAGAATTGTTCACTTCGCCGCCCACTTTACACTGAGGGCCTATGGTTGTTGGACCATATATTTTTGCTCCCATTTTCAAAACAGACTCTTCACACAGAGCAAAGGGACCTCTCACTGCACAATTTTCCATCATTTCTGCGTTTTTTCCTATATACACAGAACCGGTTGAAGCATTTATTACAGAAAATTCAATTTTTGCTCCCTTCTCAATAAAAATTCTTCCTTCATCAGTACGTTTGTTTGTTGATGACAATGTTGCAGATTCTCTTTCTTTTGTGAGCAAATCAAAATCTTCTTCAATGGCTCTGCCATTCATTGCAAAAATGTCCCAGGGGCGCGAAATTTTGAAAACAGTTGAATCATATGTAATGAACTCAAAATCATTGATTTGTTCAATTCTCAGATCATTGTATTGTTCAATTTGTCTGTTTTTGCAATCATCTTCAGTCATCGAAAAAGCAATTAATGTATTGTCAGAGGAAACAAGTGCCATTCCTGCTCTTAGTGACCAAATTTCATCAACCAGTTTTTGTGAAGGAAAAACTAAGGGATTTATAAAAAGATTTTCTTTCTGAATTTGTAGTGTAAATTTCTTTCTCAGGTATGCTGAAGTAAAGAAACTTGTATTATTTTTCAGATACATATTCCATTTTTCCTGCATTGTGATAATTCCGCAACGAATTAATGCTGATGGACGGAGAAATGTGAGAGGAAGTAAATGATGACGATTATTATCATCAAAAAGAATAATATTCATAATGAATGTTTTATATGACAAAATTACGAAAATACATTGAAAACAAACTGAAATTGTGCAATCTTTTCTGTTTTTGAAACGTTTTGATATTGACATTTGGAAATTTTGTAATTTTGAAAAAAAAATATGGCACTTTATTTGAAAAAAGGAATAAAACCATCATTATGAACCGTCTCATTTTCATATTTCTTGTTCTGATTTTAACATACTCTCAGGGAATTAGCCAGGAAGAAGATCCCAAAGGGTTTGTTACAAAAGCAGTTATAATTGACGGAGACACCGTGCCTGTGTTTTGGATATCTGAAGTTCGAATTTCTGCTCCCATCACTTTTAAAAGTAAAGGACATGCTGTTTCATGGACTAAGTTGGTTCAAAATGTGAAAAGGGTATATCCATATGCAAAACTTGCATCAAAAAAAATGAGAGAGTATAATGAACTACTACGTCCTGTTGAAAGTAAAAAAGAAAGAAGAAGAATGGTTGATCAGATGCAGGATGAATTGTTTGCAGAATTTGAAAAAGAAATCAAAGGGCTTACTGTTACACAGGGAAAAATTCTTGTTAAACTTATTGACAGAGAAACCAGTTATACTACATTTGATATTATCAAGGATTATAAAGGGGGAATTATGGCCGGATTCTGGCAGATTACAGGCAGTTTCTTCGGCTACAATCTCAGAGAACCATACGAACCTTATGGAAAAGACAGGGAAATTGAAACAATCGTAATCATGATTGAAAACGGTACAATTTAGCCCTTTTATTATGCTTGTACAGGTTATTTCCATTAAAATTTCTTTTTTTTTATTTTGAGAATTTCTCAATGCATATACACTTATACCCTAGCACTATTACCTGATATTTATAGAAAAAATTAAATAGCACTTTCCCGACTTGTCCCGATGGGATCGGGACTCCTATGGAGCGATGCGCTTCGCTTACTCAGTGTAAAAAAAAATAAAATATCCCAAGCCATCGGCTTCCCGATCCCATAGGGACAAGTTGGGAAAGGGATCACTATGTGATAAAATATTTACCATCACATAGTCATTAAACATGAATCATTTTCTTTTCTTCAGGATCAAACAATTATCATTTTTCACTTCAGCACTCCTGTCTGATACATCCACAGGTCGTGAGTCATATTGAAGTGCGTAAATTGTTGTACTATACCTTCATCAATCCATGAATTGTCCTCAAATCCATCATAAAGATTTGTATTCCTTACATTTGAAACATAAAAAGTAACTGAATAATAATGGTATTGAAGTAATTTAATAAAAATGTCCTCCAGTGTTCCGCTGTGAATTTTCTTCTGTTTAAGATCAGTATATGTCTCCGGAAAATAAATAAAAGGAAGGTTGATAAAATGTTCATTTTGTTTTTCGTCAGTGTACTTGACTACCAGGATTATCTGCAAAAGCATATTACGTAAATCTGACAATTGATTGGTAAAGTATGGAAAATCATACAAAATAAGCATAACAGGTTCGCATTTACTTTCCTGAATCAAATTCAGTCCGGTGATGTTTTGATATGTGGGCGAAGATTGCTTTAACGTTGTAAGATCCTCATCTACATAAAAAGAAGTTTCATCAAATACAAAGGCATGTTGTAGAATTGAAAACAAGGATACACCATTTGAGTCAGGCAGAAACAATTCATTATTCCTTTCAAAAGCAGAGTGAATAACCATTTTGGTTCTTGAAGAAAAAATAACTTCGCTTTCAGTCACGTAAAGTCTGTTTGGAATTCTCTGAACATACGGTTCAGACACATAGTCTGTGAAATTGAGTTTTACCCCTTGATTATCATAGTATTCCCAAATACCCACGGGCAAACCGTTTTTATATTCAGCAACATATTTATGACCTGATTTTGGCATATAAATATATTTCCCTTCATAAAGACCATTTACAAAATTCAATTCACGTCTTAGTTTACCATCAAGATAATATTCTTTCACTTCACCATGTTTTATTCCTTTTTTATATCTAACCTTGCCCTGATATGCTCTTGATGTTTCAATCATACTTGTTCCGAAGCCCGAATAATCAACTTTTCCATTGCCCCATTTCACAGGATTTCTCAGAAAACCAGTTCTCACCCTTTTCATTTCATACATCTCTTTGTCTTCATAGTCAAGAATTAAAAATCTATTTCCATATGAAGCGCTTATCTTCCATTTGCCAACCATTTTGTTATTTTTAAACTGTCCTTTTGCTTTTACTTTCCCGTTTGAATAGTAAGAAACAAATGGTCCATTAAGTAAACCATTATCTACATTATAGTGACAAAGAGTTGAATCTTCGAGTAAGATTGTTTTACTTCCAGTTTGAGGTGTATGGTTCAACAAATCAAAATACAGTCTTTCAGAATCAATATCAGTATTCTGAGCAAATGCAAATTCATTAATAAGTGAAAAAACACAGATACTGAATATTGCTACAAGAATGTTGTTTTTCATAAATTAATGTTAGAAACCCAGTTTTTTTGCAATTGATTTTGGAATTGCACTTTTGGGAATCATAATATTTGTTGTTTTGTACAGGACAAAAGCACTTGAAGCATAAAGATAGCCTTCATAAACATTGGTTACATCCCATGAGTTTTTCACTTTATAATATTTTGTTCCGTTTTGGTCATTATAGATACCAGTCAAAAGCATTCCGTGGTCATCGGTGGTTGAATAATTATCAAAAGCAAGCTGTCTGTTTTCCTGGGTTATTACCATTTCATTACCTGGTTTATCAAATTTGTATATTTCTTTATCTTTTTCAGCGGCAGAAAGTTTTTCCCACCGTTCACGTTCAGTGCCTGCCATATCATCCAGTTTCACCTCAGGAACAATAGCAATCCCGTTTCTCCATGAAAAACCTTTTTCACTCACATCACTTGCCCATGCTACTGTATATCCATTTTTGAGTGCATAATCAATAATTTCTTCCATTTCATTGAGGGGAACATTGTATACAATATCATGAGCCCAATTGTCAGGAAGTTCCAATACAAAAGGCTTATAGAAAGGGACATGAGTAAAAGAAGTAATTGCAACATAATCTTCAGGCACAATGCCAAGATGAGTGGCATATGTCTGAGGCGTGTATTCTTTTCCTTCCCATGAAAATTTTTCAGGAAGTGGACCCAGATATGCATCGAGTATGGCATTGAATCCATCGAGCCATGCAGTTGTGAGTTCTTTGTTTGGGTTTTTCACAACAGCATCAACATATGCTTTTAAAACTGCATCAAGCTCACCATGAACATGATTATCAGTCCCATAATTTAATCCTTTATAAACATCTTCAGGGACAATACCATATTTTTCAATCATATTTGTGACATCATGAAATGCACCACCGCCACCAAAATTATTTGTTCCGTGAAAACGTACATAACGAATTGCTTTTTCATAGTAGGTATGACGAACAATCCACATATCAGACAAATCAACATCCATTTTTTTTGTTCTTAAAATTTCTGCTTCAACCAGTGCAAGGCCTGAAAAACTCCAGCAAGTACCTGATTTGAATTGATTTTTCACTGAAGTAACTTCAATATCTACAACTTTTGTAAACTCATAGCCTTTTTCCTGGGCTTTTAGATTAATTGCAAAAAAGAAAATCGCAATAATCAGAATGAATAATTTTGATTTCATAATTTTAGTTTATTAAGTATTAAAAATTAAATGAACATGCAAACATAACATATATTTTCAATAAAAACATTTCCTTTATCTGAAAAACCGACAAACTGGCGCAATTTACTGTTCACCTTGTTTATTTTTATATTTCCTTTTGTGGGATGCCATTAAAATCCAATCGGTTACCAGATATCCAATTAAGCCTCCGAGCAGCAAATTATAATACGGATTGGCCCTGAGAGGGCATGCCCCCGAACGACATCCAACAAAATAATAGTATGCATACCCAAGCAACAAACCAACCACAACACCAATGAGAATTTTTATCAAGTATTTGGGAGGTCTTTTTGGAATTATATTTTCTTCACTCATATTTTTTATTGCAAAGATACTAAAAAAAAGAAACTGCCTGATGCTTTTAGCTGGATTTAAGTGTGGTGTATTATGAAAATCAGATATTATATTACAACCACATTAAAAAAACTTAAAGCATTAAATCAGACAGTTTCAGATAAATGGAAACACGTTATCTTTTAATATCTTTTACGTTTTTCGTAGTGAGTGTGAAGTAATTCATGTGATTTATGCCCAAGAGGTTCTTTCAAAAAGTCTTCATATATCTTAGTCACTTCAGGATTTTCATGAGATTTACGGATTTTCATTTCTCTGTCTTCTTCATAGATTGCATCTGAACGCAATTCACGAATACTCAGATTTGTAGGAATTGGTTGTCCGCCGCCGCCCAGACAGCCACCCGGACAAGCCATAATTTCAATAAAATGATAGCTGGCTTTACCTTGGGATACAGCTTTCATAAGATCACCGGCATTTTTGAGTCCGTGAGCAATGGCTATCTTCAATTCCACGCCTTCAAGAAATCTCCATTCTTCTTTGGTTCCTGATATTGCTATTGCCGCTTCTTTGATTCCCTTCATTCCCCTTACTGCATGAACTTCAAGATTGGAGAAGGGAATTTCTTTTCCAGTAATGATTTCCCATGCTGTACGAAGAGCTGCTTCCATAACACCTCCTGATGCTCCGAAAATAACAGCTGCTCCGGTTGATTCTCCCATTAAGGAATCGTATTGCATTTCAGGTAAATTAACAAAATCGAGTCCCGCTTGCTTTATCATCAGAGCAAGTTCTCGTGTTGTTAAAACATAATCCACATCCTGATAGCCACTATCTCTCATTTCATGACGGTTTGCTTCAAATTTCTTCGCAGTACATGGCATTATTGAAACAGAAACAATATCTTTTGGCTGAATGTTTTTCTTCTCTGCATAATAAGTCTTGGCCAAAGCTCCGAACATTTGCTGAGGTGATTTACATGTTGACAAATTATCAAGGAGATTGGGG
>CAZGIW010000060.1:0-24950 GCA_964526285.1 uncultured Bacteroidales bacterium
GAATTTGTGGCTAAAAAACGTGTCTTATTATCCAATTTCCTTCCTGAAACACCTTTTGCGTTTGTGCTGGATGTTTTCATAGTTTTTCCAGTGTTCAATGGCTTTGTGGTTGGTTTCAAAAATACCGGTGGTTTCAACCCAACGACCTTCGGCTCTCAGCATTTCTTTCTGAAGTTCAGAAATCAGCAGAGCTGAAATTCCCTGTCCCTGCAGTTTGGGATTAATCCCTGTGAGCAGTAATTCATATCCCTGAGGATTTTTCAATGCTTTCATAATATGCCTGAATCCAAAGGGAAACAACTTGCCCTTTGTTTTCTGAAGCGCACGTGAAATGGTGGGCAAACATATGATAAATGCAACCATTTCGTCTTTGTCGTTCAAAATTACTTTCACAAAACGTGGCACCAGAAAATTGGCATATTTTTTTGCATAAAACTCAATCAGTGCAGGTGGAAAAGGACTCACAAACGGCAGTTCATCAAATGCTTCGTTGAGCAAACTGAAAATTTTCGGAGTATATTTATTCATTTCCTTTTTTGATGTAAAAGAAATCACTTTCACCCCAAAACGTTTTTTAATCACTTCGTTCAGTCGCAATGCCTTTTCAGGAACATCAGTAATTGTCAGCTTGAATTCCACCCAGTCAATTTCCTTTTCATAACCAAGTTGCTCAAGATGGTTTTTGTAGTAGTGCATATGATACACCGAACCCACAGCAGCCAAATGATCAAACCCTTCGATGAGCATGCCCTGATTATCAAGATTGTTGAATCCCAGTGGTCCCAGTACTTTTGTCATTCCCCTTTCCTTTAGCCAGGCTTCGGCAGTGGAAAACAACACGCGACTCACTTCTTTGTCATCAATAAACTCAGCCCTCGAAAAACGACCAATTGGCTCACCCATTTTCTCATTGTAAAGCCTGTTGATGATTGCTCCGATTCTTCCCACACAATCATTCCCCCTGTATGCCAGCCAAAATGATGCATCGCAAAATTCATAGGCAGGATTAGTATCCCTTTTCAGAGCTTTCATCTCATCAGCAATAATATATGGAACCCAATTGGGATTATTTTTATAAATCTGAAAGGGGAAACGCGCAAATGTTTTGATTTGTTCCTGACTTGTCACCTCAACAATACGAATATCACCCATGGTTTGAATTTTTTTTCAAAATTAGTGTTTTTTTTTAATGTTATAGTCCGGCAAATTTTTATTTCTGTTTTGCATATTGACACTTTTTTAAACTAATCCAAAAGTAAAAAACTTAACTGTTTACCAAATGTAATTATCGCATTTTTATAGCCAATTTATCACGATGTGACGAATTCTCAAATTTCCACGAATATATTATGCTAAGCAATACAAAAGGCTACTCTTTCAGAGCAAAGTCAACTTCGTTGTCTTTGATTTGTTCTGTTGCAATTGCTCCTGAGAATCCTTCTCGTCGCAATTTCAACAAAACAAACTAAGCCTTTTGTGTTGCCTGTATTTTGTGCAAACACGAAGAAGTGTCAAATAAACTTCTTTTGTAATTCGCAAGAACTTTTGTTCCTGCACAATATACTTTGTCACATCCCATAGGGATAAATTAGTGATAAATTGCCCTTAGTGTCAATACTTTGTCACATAGTGATAAATTGAACTTTGTGGTTAAAAAAAACTAATTTCTCTTCATCTGCACATGAATATTCTTCTTTTCACCGGCTTTAATATCTCCGTATGTAATTTGCAGCGTCGTATCAAGTGTTTGAAAACTGCCGTTGTTTTCGCCGTCAATGTCTTTAAATGACAGATTCAGTTTGTAATCATACATATAGATTTCTGCATCCATATAAAACCATCCATTCACATTGGAGAGAGAGGTTGCGCTCCCAAAGCTGTTCACCACATCAACCTCAATCCCCGCAATTGCCTTAGCCGAATCCTGCGACACCACCGACCCTTCCACATTCATGAGTGCCACATCCTCAGGCGCACCATATTTGGTGGGACACCCCATAAACAAAGCAACACTGCCAATGCCCAGCATGCGCATGAGAAATTTGAGAAGACGGAAGCGGAGGGATGGGATCATGGGGAGCAAATTTTTTGTATTAGTGATTATTTAATAAAAACCTCATTAAAATGATACTCTAAAAAGTTTGTATCTGGCAAGAATTTTTCTGGAATTCTGATTTTTTGTTTGTCATAGGATAAAATATACTTTTTTATTGCAGGCTGATCTGAATATTTTTCAATAGATTTTGATATTTTCACTTCGAAATCTGTAGTAACTGTAATATAGCCCTTATCAAACGCTTTGTCATGTAACGCATTTAAACAAAGGCCATTTCTTGGATTTAATCTTTCCTTTTCATTTTTACTCCAAGGTATTATGTGACTTGCAACTAATAAATCTGGGATATTGATTCCAGTAATGCAACATTTAGAATGATAGTTATTAAGAACCATAGTTCTGAAGACTGATTGATTAACTCGTGCTTGCACTTGTATAAGTTTAGTTTTCCCCTCAACGTGTTGAATGTCATCCAAATCTTCGCTGTATTTTATTTCTATGGTTGTTTTCTGTTTTTCCGCAAGAATCTGTTCACTAAGGAAAACAAGCTCTTCTTGGTTTTTGTAAAACTCATCCCAAATTGGTCTTACTTGATTCATTCCACCTTTAAGACCTCCTATACCACGTGCCTGAAGATGAGGGTCGCAACTGGCAAAGTTCCCCAATCGCATCCCTATTGAGCTTGGAGTTCTACCCAAAAGATTAGCCAATTCAATAATCTCAGGGGTATGTTTATGCATTTTGCCAAAAGGCAGCTTCAAGTACAAATTGAAGGCTAAAATTAGTTCTTCTCGTGACCAAAGGTTTTTAGATATCTAGTGAAATTTTATATTTGTCAACTTCTTTTATCCATATAGAATCATTCAGAATTGTTTCGTATGGATTCTTCTAATTATCTCCCACACCACAAATATACAAACTTTTCTCAAAACCTATAAAAACCCGCACTCTCCTCCTGCAATTTAATCAATCGCAAGTTTGTTTCTTGCTACGTTTATTCAATCTTTGTCATTTTTTCTAATTTACTTTGGTTTTTTTTCGAATAAATCTTCATAATCCTCTTCAGTGCATTTGCCATCTTCTATTCTCTTCTCTAGAGAGAAAACTATAATGTACGGTTATGTTGTTTTTTCACCATCTTCGTCAAATTCAAAAACAACTGTTTCTGCCCATTCATATAAATGAGTTATCAGGCCGTGTAAAAAGCAAACACACAATAGAAAAAATTAATAAAAATGATCAGATATTCGAAAATTGTCCGTAATTTTGTCCGTGTACGCAAAACCGTCCGGAATTATGGCAACAATTAATTTTTATCTCGACAAACCAGACAAGAAAGGGCTTGCTCCTATTCACTTAAGGATTAACTGTTCTGGGAAACAAATTAAGTTGACGACTGGGCAAAAAATTGACCCAGAACTCTTTGATAAAAAGAAACAAAGAGTTATAGGGATTACAAATGAAGCGATTGAGACAAATCACTATTTGAATTTTCTCAATGAACGAGCAAACGATCTATTACATCATTCAAACAAAAAAACGTTTTCACAAGAAGAAATCAAAGATATTCTCAATCAACATATTGACGGGTATAGAGAAAATCACACAATCAATATTGTAAAGGAACAAATTTCACTATACGGTAAACCTTTTACTTTCATTGACTTATTTGCTGGTGCAGGTGGTTTTAGTGAAGGCTTTTTACAAGCAGAAGTTAATAATAAATTCTTCGACTTCATTGCAGCAAGCGACATAAATGAAAATTGCGAACTCACTCACATAGTAAGATATAATCACCAACTTGGGTTGAATGCGGAATTTTTGAAACAAGACATCACAGAACCTGATTTTTTAGACAACCTTTTACAAAAGATAGGTAACAAAAAAATTGATGTGGTTTGTGGAGGACCGCCTTGCCAGAGTTTCAGTCTAGCAGGAAAAAGAAAGAAGTTTGATAAAAAAGATGATTTATTCTCACACTACCTCGAAGTAATTAAAATTTTACAACCAAAGTATTTTGTAATGGAGAATGTAAAAGGTATTCTTACAAAGGAAAATGGAAAAATCAAGGATTTAATCATTCAAGAAATTAATTCAATAGTTGATACAAAAGAAATTCCTGTATTAGTCTCATTTATTAGAAAAATGAAGTCTGAAAAGAACAGCTTTTTACTTGAAAGTATTGTGAAAAGAGTTGAAATTGAAAAACTAAGGGATGCAGAAATAGATAGAGGCAGAGAAGAGTTTATTCAATTTGTAGATAATAGATTCAAACAACTGACACCCAAAATCGCTGACTATAAAACCAGTAAAACAGATTCACGAATTAATACAATTAGACACGGGTTCAATATTCTTGCTCGAACAAAAGAATGGGAAAAACTAAAACGGGACATTATTAAAGAAAAAGACTACTGCAATATTGATAGTGATTCATTTGTTGAAACTATCACGGCTTTTTTAACACATATCGGTTCTGAAAATGTAATTGAACAGATTGAGCTTTCATTTAAGGAGTTAGAAGTTCCTTCCGAATATAAAAAAGATTGTTCTGACATAATAACAACTCTTAAAATTTACACGAATTCTTTTGATGAAACAGTAGATGTCCTATTGAGCCTATGTTCGGAAAAAGAAAAATCAGAACTCAATAAAATTTTGGACAACATTAGACTTTACAAAATTGAAAACCCATTTGTAGCAAATGCTTCAAATTATGGTGTTCCGCAAAATCGAGAACGGGTGCTTTTTATTGGATGTAGAAAAGACCAGAAATTTATTTCAGAAATACCACCTACCGTTAAGGGAAATGAAAAAGTAACAATTTTTGAAGCTTTATACGATCTTGATTTTATTGGCAATAATCAAGAAGCTCACCACTATGAATTCGTTGATATTTCAAAACAATTCAATGGTACAGCAGAAAAAATGAAAAGCTTCTTGAAGAAAAGGACAATTGACGGCAAGGAAAATTCAAAAACCGGAAAATCATTTGCAGAATGGTCAAGAGAAGGTCGGTTAATTGCAAGGTATCAACCTAAAACAAAACCTTTCTATGTAAGAAATTTTGAAGGACTTCAAAAGGGTGAAAAATATTTTGACATTCTAAACAACCACAAAACAAGCAACCAAAATGATGATGTAATCAAACGTTTAGAAATTATCCTGAGAAATGGCGATTATAAAATGGCACAATGTGAAATAGATGAATATGGATTGACTTCAAACAAAAGAAATTATAATGTATTGAAGCCTGATGAACAAAGTTCAACTATTATGACAATCCCTGATGACTATGTCCATTATAATTCACCTAGAGCTTTGACGGTGCGTGAAATGGCAAGGCTTCAATCGTTTGATGATTCATTTGTTTTTCAAGGAAAGCGTTCAACCGGTGGCAACAATAGAAAAACTGAAGTACCACAATATACTTTAGTTGGAAATGCTGTTCCACCATTAATGGCAAGAGCTATTGCAATGGAAATTTTAAAAAATATTAAATGAGAGTACTTACACCAGCGGAGCAAACAAAAATTAAATTACTGACTAAAAATCAAGTTTCTCTTTCACTAATCGAGCCAACAGAAACAGGATTAAAGAAATCTATAATGGATGCTACTGGTTCAGTACGTAGCTTTTTGAAAGACAATAATATTCACGATTACGATATTCAAAGACAAGGTCCTGAAAACAAAATTCAAATTGATGCCATCATTTACCAAGACTTTCAAGTAATTAAATCAACCGCTTCATTGTATAGACCTCAAACCAAAAAGGGAGACCCTAGAATTTGGTTTTCAGGGCTTACCAAAATTGCAAATCCTAACGATTTGATTACCCTTGTTTTTTATTCGGGCTCTTTTCACATTTTCAATTTAACGCAATTGAATGTAGAAGCATTACTGACATCAAATCTTGTTAATCCATTAAAAGACCTGATTACTGAAATTAGTGTTAAAGCCAATGAAATAGCATTTGAATTATTGGCTATGTTGAGAAAAGTTGCCAGTGCGGGCCCAATTCCATCAATGGTTGCGGCAGATACTTCTGTCGGGAGAACTTTAGAGAAAACCTTGGGAATTGACATCAATTCATCCAAACAACCTGACTACAAAGGGATAGAATTAAAATCATTTCGAAGTAGTCGAACAAATAGAAAGAACTTATTTGCTCAAGTACCAGAGTGGTCATTGAGTAAATTCAAAAGTTCAGCAGAAATTTTAGATGCTTTTGGGTACTATAGAGAAGACGATTTCAAACTTTATTGTACCGTTTCGGCAATCACGAGAAACTCTCAAGGTTTAGCCTTGAGACTTGAATCAGACATAAAACAGCTCATAGAAAATTCAAACAATCCCGAAATTGGAGATTTTGCAGTTTGGACTTTAAATACATTGCATAATAGACTATTAGAAAAGCATAAAGAAACATTCTGGGTTGAAGCAACAAGCACCTATATTGATGGACTTGAGCATTTTCAATATTCAGTTGTGGAACATACAAAAAAACCTATAACATCACAATTTGACATTCTGGTCGACCAAGGAATAATCACACTGGATCATTTGATAAAGAGAAATTCAAACGGGAAAGTAGTTGAAAAAGGACCAATATTTAAAATTAAACCTAAAGGACTTGATTTACTATTTCCACCTAGTGAAAAATATAATTTGATATAATTCACCAACGCTTCCCCACCCCACAAATATACAAATTTCTAAAAAACCCCCACAAAAATTTCCGCCCCCTTCCAATTGATTCCTCCATAAACCATCTGCAAATTTTTGTTTTTTTTGTTGGGTTTATGTGTCCGAGTAACTCGCTAATTATCAGTTTTCTAAAAACATATTGTCGGAAAGTCGGGGCATGATTCATAAATTCCTGTCGGAAAGTCGGGGCATGAATTGCAAAAAGCTGTCGGAAAGTCAGGGCATGAACTCATCTCAAAATTGTGTCAATTGCATAAACAGGATAAACACAAATGTTATCATATTTTGAAAAATTCTCAAGTGATGTTCTTATTCCCTCGTTTTGTTTCTTTAATTCAAGAAATATGAAAAGACTCTGCATTTTTCCCTGAACACCTGATTTTACTTCAACAGGAAGAATTTTTGAATTTTTTTCAATTATATAGTCAACCTCTGCGTTGCTGCCTTTTTTCTCCCGATGCCAGTAATATAGTTCTGGTTTCACATTGCAAAAAAGACTTTTAACAATCTCAAGTCCCACATGTTGTTCAACAATACTTCCTCTGTTAATCTGTTGAATGTCTTCAGAAACGAAAAATTCTGCCAAATTCAATTTCAAACTACGCTGCAATATTCCGGTATCAAAAAAAATCATTTTAAACTTTCGTAGATTCTTCTCTGATGCCAATGGTATGCCATTGGCGGATGTATGAAAAACCTTATAGCAAAGACCTGCCATTACAAGCATCTCAAGTGCTTCTCTTTTCTGCTCATGATTACCCGTTTGTGATGATTTTCCAATATTAAACTTATTACCTGTCTGGTGTAATAATGACAGATATATGTCCTTCAGGCGTGATGTGTTTATTCTTTTTTTATATTTTACAAAATCATCTTCAAGTGAATTGATAATATCATCCAAAACTCTCTGTGATTGCAAAATATCTAATGTTTCTGAAAAAATCTTAACAGACTCTGGCATGCCTCCCACAAGCAAAAATTTGATGAACAAATCTTTTAATTGATTATGAAATACTTCATCAACAGGATTTTCAGCCGAAGCACTGTTTTTTATTTCTATCAAAGGCTCTTTGCCCATGGCCATTAAAAATTCATTGAATGACAAAGGATACATAAATAGCGAATGAATCCTTCCAACACCAAAAGAGGATATTTCGCCTAATGCAAATTCAAGCAATGACCCCGCTGCAATCACATGAAGGCCGGAACGCTTTTCATAAAAAAACCTCAATGACTGCAATGCTTCCGGACACGACTGTATTTCATCAAAAAACAATAATGATTCTCCATCTGTAAGAGGAACATTGTAGTAAGCTGAAAGCTTCGTACAAATAACATCAGGAGAAAGGTTGTCTTTAAAAAAATTCTTTACCTCAGGTTCCATTTCAAAGTTTACTTCAATAAAATGCTTGAAGTTTTCTCCAAGTTTACGAACAATGAATGTTTTTCCAACTTGTCTGGCACCTCTGAGAAGCAGCGGTTTTCTGCTTTTCTCTGACTTCCAGCTAATTAAACTTTGAAATATGAGTCTTTCCATGATTTATTTATTTTTGGATTTTTTGCAAAGATAATACTTTTGTCGGAAAGTCAGGGCATGAATTGCAAAAAGCTGTCGGAAAGTCAGGGCATGATTCATAAATTCCTGTCGGAAAGTCGGGGCATGAATTGCAAAAAGCTGTCGGAAAGTCAGGGCGAAATAGTGAAATTGCAGCTTATCAACAGTATTTTTCTTCTTTTATCAAAATGTGAGATCGTTTGGGTCAGGTTATTTCTCCGGAGGATAAAGACAAAATTAGACAGAGAGGTTTGTATCCTCATTAATGATTAGATTTTTGTCGGACATTCATTATTATAAGAGCTTCCATAGCCCGTCAGGGCTTCAATGTCAATAAAAAATATCGAAAAGAGAAACATTTTGTCCGTTAGGACATTAACCATAAGAGCTCTTTTCTATGTTAATCCACTACGTGGAAATTATACACCTAAATGCCTGGATCTATTGACATTGAAGCCCTACGGGCTAAGTGTGTATGAAAAAGTTTTTATTAATTTTTTACTTGTCCCATTATTTATCACACGCTAAAACAAAAGCCGTGAATATCTTCAAAAATACAACTAAAGTTGTGTTTGTTTTTGTTCCTGCACAATATACTTTGTCACGAGGCTGTATCAAAACCAACATCTACCGGAAATTATTATTGCCCCAACTTTAGGGTGTGCGCTGATTTTCAGCGACTTACTCCCTTTAGGGAAGGGGCAAATAAGTCGGTGAAAATCAAAAAATGGGCGTTTTGATACAGCCTCAAATTAGTGATAAATTGCCCTTAGTGTCAAAACTTTGTCGCATAGTGATAAATTGAACTTCGAGGTTAAAAAAAAACGAAATGTTAACAGGGTAGAACGTGAAATTTACCCCTCACTTCTCCTTCCTGAAATTCACCCGGTATTCCTTGTCCATCTTTTCGCAAGCATATTGAAAGATGAGACGGGGTGCTGTGTTTTTATGTTTGGTAAGAAATTCTTCCGTTTGTGCCGGAAAGAGTTTCCATGCCTCGCGCAGAAACCAACCTGTGCCCTGATGCACTTCCCTCACCGGATCAATCATAAGAGGCTCAATCATCTGAAACAGGTGCTTTGGCGTTTCTGCTTTCTTCAACGACTTGATGTAGGTAACTGGTACGCATCTTCGCTGAAAACTATACGGTGAGCTGAGCCACACAACAAAATCTTCTTCTGTGGCATGACCACCTGCGATGATATTTGGGAGTATCCACATGGCCAGGGTGTCGGCATGTGCCCAGTTTGTTATGCCCTTTTCGAAAAAACCGGCTATGCTGTTAAGCAGTGCAGGGGTGTATTGTTTTTTCATTCCATTGATCATGAGCAATCCAAAAGAAGTTTCTTCATATTTGCCACTTTTCATGAGCAGGGGCATGGCATCGAGTACTATGCTGAGATTGATGTCAGGAGTTTTGAGCAATTGCTTTGTCATGTCGTTCATCAGTGTTTGGCTGAGTCCCCATGCATTGTATCCGTCTTTGAAATAGCGCGAATATTTTTCAACATTGGCCGCATTGGCATTTTTTTGACAATAGTCAGAAATGATTGCATGAAGTTGTTGTGGTGTCATGGATGTGATTTTTTTGAATGGGCAATTTCTATGTTTTTTGAAGCGTCTTCAAACGTTTGTTGTACAGTTGTTTGTAATTTCTTTTTGTGGTTTCATTGAGAAAAGATGCAGTTATAAAGGAATATACTTGTTCTGTTTTTGACAACATGGTTTTCATTGTTTCGTCAAATGTCTTGTCATTAATTTCAGCCATTTTAGCCAATATAGCAAATTGTTTGCTGATTTTGCCTCCTGATATTTGCGGAGGCAGCAATCCTTGCTCCAAAGCAAACTCACTATCATTGATGTGGATACGACTATTCAGTAAGTCATACGCAGGACTCAACCGGGAATCTCCCATTGGTGTTTCAATGAGCGAAAAGTTTTTGAAATGGGCATCTCCGTTTGAAAACAAATAGTTAAAAATCAGAACCTTAAGTAATTTGGGAGCCTCGGTTTTGTAAAGAGGCAAATGGGCTTGCATGAGTCTGAATAATTCAAGATAATTACCTGCATACTTGAAATTGGATCCGTGTGTTTGGGGTGTTCTTCCTGCAAGCGAAGCAAAATCCTCCTGTGCTGCTTTGTTGCCATCTTCTCTCATATCAAAACGTTTTGTAATGTATGCAGGAGTTCCGTCTTTGAAAAAAATCAAAGCATTTTCAGCTGTTTCAATGCCAAAAACCTGTCTTGCAATCTGCATGGTGAGATGTTCGTTTGCCGGCATTTGGTTTGATTTGTTGCCCGACCCTGGGACAGGCTTGAGGATGTGGGAGCCTCGCTCACCTTTCTGTGCAAGCCTGAGTTTATTCTTTTCAAGCACAAGAGAGTATTTTTCCTGAACTCCAGAAATGGAAATGTATTTTCTGCTTTGCTCATACTGTTCAATAATTTCCTGTGTTTTTTCAGGTGATGCAAATGACAGAATATGATTTACCGATTTTCCATCAAATACACGTTTTAAACACGTTTTGCTGTAGGAATGAAATCCATGAGCGAGAGTGCCTGGGCAAGAATGTATTTGTATTGCACTCATATTTCCTCTTGTTTAACTATTTTTACTGCCCCAATACTGTCATACATGGCTGTAGCCAAAAGCAAACCAAAATCGTCTTCCATGTCAATGCGGTTCTGTTTGCAAACAGCGTCTTTGTTGGAGCCTTCAGGAAGCATGTTGTAAAAAAAAGGAAACAAAGATTGTGAATGAAATTCTTGTTGCTCCTTTGGAAAAGTATGGCTGATAGCAGGCTTTGCAATGTCAGCCACCCAGTTGTCATTGTAACGGAAAGTAAAAGAGCCATCATCATGCTGTGTGATGACACCTGCTTCTTGTTCTCTGAATAAAACTTTTGCCTTTCTCATTGCTTGCTATGGATTTGTTTTACTTTTAAACAAATTTCAAGACCCAACACATCTGCAATTTTGTGTAAAGTCAACATTGTTGGATTGCCTTTTCCGCTTTCAAACTGTTTGATTGTCCTTAATCCAACACCCGACAGTTGAGCCAGAGTTTCCTGTGTAATCTGCAGCGAATCTCTGCGGTCTTTTATTGTTTTTATTAACTCCTGAAAGTGCATAATAGTGCTCTTTTTGGTGCAAAGATAAACAATTTTTCATTAATAGAAACAAAATGTGCAATGTACTGCTCTTTTTTTTACCAAATTTAGGGCAAAACAGTAAAATTATTACTGTTCTACAGCATCAACTTCTTCTTTGTCTTTCTTCAATCAGTTTCTTAATTTTTTTTGCATCGGATTTGGTAAATTTTCGAACAATAATCTCTCCCTTACCGTAGCTTTTGATAATGATATCAGTGCCCAACAAGCTAGTATCCACTTTGACTGATGAAATTTTTGAGATTGGAATGGTTGTGGTGTCAACATTAATAAGATATTTGTTGCGCTTACGGTATGTAAGAGTTTCGTTATCAATAACAATAATATCGGGTGTCAGTATGGCTCCACCCCGGGTGATGGCAGATCTGAACACATATCTTCCTGCTTTGGCATCCACATCAATATCTTCACCGGCTGAAAACTCTTTGCCTGAATGATCAGACATTTCAAGTTTTATTAGCAAATCAACGGTTTCTGTATCAAGGCCCAGATCTTTTCCCTTTTCAATGAGAATGGCATATTCCGAAGAACTTATTTCTCCGTCTTTTGCCATGCTAACAATCAATTCCTTGAAAATTTTTTCCTTTGATATAGATTGCATTGAAATATATTCTTCAGCAAATATACAAAAAAACTCTATCGCCCATTCAAGACGATCTCAAAAACAAACCTGCTGGATAGTTTTTGTTTGTTGCCGGTAAACCATGAGAGACTGGCCTCAATGCCTTCAAGTTCATTGCTAAAGGTTCTGCCTGCAGAAATTCCGTAACTTTTGCCTTCTCCCAAAGAAAATGATTTATAATTATATGTGTAGCTATAAATTGTTGTATCAACCGACCAGATAATATTCTCATCAACGGTTGTGTAATAATCCGGAAATGCCTGAAAGGCATTCTGGTAAAATGGTTTGAGATAATAAGACTGCGGATAAACACTAAGAGACACACAACAAACAATTGACATCATGTAAATAAACTTTTTCATAGGCATTTATTAAGTTTCGTTTATTATCAAATATCATGCCTATGTCTGTTAATATTTAACATTATTTTTGGTTGGAATTTTTTATAATTTTGCAAAAAAATTTACAATGAAAAAAACAGCAATTATTTTTATAGCTATTGTAATTTCAATAGTCCAGGCATTGAGTGCACAGGTTACAGAACCTGAAAAAAAACTACGGGAACAAAAGAAAGACACCCTTGTTGGTTGGAAAACAGGAGGCATGATTTCTTTGAATTTTTCACAAACATCATTAACAAACTGGGCTGCAGGGGGACAAAACAGTATTGCCGGCAACGGCCTGGTGAGTCTCTTTGCCAACTACAAAAAGAAAAAAATGTTTTGGGCTAATTCACTTGATTTGGGATATGGGATGCTGAGACAGGGAAAGGATGATGTGAGAAAAACAGATGATAAAATTGACCTGTTCTCTAAATATGGCCGTGAAGCTTCTGGCAACTGGTTTTTTGCAGGTTTGTTTAGCTTTAAAACTCAAATGACACCCGGATACAATTATCCCAATGACTCAATAATTATTTCTGATCTGCTGGCTCCCGCCTATGCTTTGTTTGCCGTTGGGATGGACTATAAACCAACTGACAATCTCAATTTGTTTATCTCTCCCCTCACCGGCAAGTTTACTTATGTTAACAGTGAAATTCTTGCCAACGAAGGTGCCTTTGGTGTGACCCCTGCCGAGTATGATGACCTGGGCACACTCATAAAAAAAGGAAGTAAAACCAGAGCCGAAGTCGGTGGGTATGTGAGATTTTCCTATAAAAAAGAATTGTTTGAGAATGTTACTGTTGACAACAAACTTGATTTGTTTTCCAATTATCTGAACAATCCACAAAACATTGATATCAACTGGGAAGTATTGATTTCCCTGAAAGTAAACAAATTTATCACTGCAACTATCTCAACACATCTGATTTATGATGACGATATCATGATTGAAGTTGATACAAACGGAGACGGAACACCAGACCGAAAAGGACCCAGAACCCAGTTTAAGGAAGTATTTGCCATTGGTTTTTCCTATAAATTCAGCAAATTGCCACAGACCAAAGTTGAATAAACCCACAGATATTACATTCTGTTGAGTCTCTTTTCTAAAATTTTTTTATTCCTGATTTCTGATAATTAGTACATTTGTAATTCATTAAGTGTGTATAATTTTTTTTTTGATTTCTCATAAATAAACCTCAACATGAATAGAATTTTTTTTTCTATAGCACTGGCCCTTCTGGTTATTACCTGTGTTGCACAAACCTATCGCAATGCATCTGTGATTATTTTTCAGAATGATTTTAAGCAATCTATGACTAAACAACAGCAGCCAACATCTGATTTTACAGAAAAATATCCCGTTTGGCTTTATGAGGGACAATACTATGTCTCGGCACTGGCAAAAATAAATTCATCATTTTCCCGGGAAACAATGCGCAGTATTGGTGTAAGAACAGGAACAGTTACTGCAAAGCACGCCACATTACGCATTCCGCTTGAATTGTTTGCAGGTGAGTTTCATCTTCCCGGAGTTGAATATCTGGAAATAGCTGGAAAGGTTAATCCCGAACTTGACAGAGCAAAAAAAGACTCGCGTGTTGACAGTGTTCACATGGGATGGCTGTTGCCGCTTCCAATCACAGGCAAGAATGTAATTATTGGTATTACAGACTGGGGGTTTGATTATACCCACCCCATGTTTTACGATACTGCACTAACAGAAACAAGAATTTTGGCAGCCTGGGATCAATTTCGAAACCAGGGACCTGCACCAACAGGATATGACTACGGAACTATTTTTACAGGCTCTTCACAACTTCTTGCTGCTGAATGTGATACATTTAACATTTATGAATATGCAACACATGGAAGTCATGTTGCCGGAATTGCAGCAGGTAGTGGTGCAGGTACAATTTACAGAGGTGTTGCTTTTGATTCTAACCTGCTTTTTGCCACATTTCTAATTGACGCAGCCGCTGTTGTGGATGCATTTTACTGGATGAAAGATGTTGCTGATAATCAGGGCATGAGGCTGGTTATAAATATGAGCTGGGGGTTATACTATATGGGCCATCTTGATGGCACATCCCTGCTCAGCCAGATTATTGATGATCTGAGTGAAGAAGGAGTTGTATTTGTGAGCAGTGCAGGAAACAACGGTGATGTCAATTTTCATATTGAAAAAGAGTTTACGACTCCTGCCGACACTATGAAAACCATCATCCGGTTTGACAGTTATTCCTACTATCCAAAAATGTGGGGACAATCGGTCACCATGTGGGGAAGCCCCAACGATTCTTTCATGATTTCACTCAAAGTTTTTGACATTCAATATAACCTGCTTGCTGAAACTCCATTTTATTCCACAGTATCTGCCCTGCCCTATATTGAAGATACTTTATTTGTTGCAGGAGATACCATTATTTATAATTTGACAACTGAATCACAAAATCCGGCCAACAACCGTCCGCACATGCGACTCAGGGTAAACAACAGAAATACAGGCACATACAGAATCGGGCTTTTTTCCACTTCTGAAGATGCCATTGTTCACTACTGGAATGTGATTGAGCTGACAAATGGAGTTGGAAACTGGGGAAATGATTTTCAGTCAGCAGGTACAGGATGGACTGCAGGAGATGCAAACTATGGAATTGGAGAACCAGCATGCTGTGAAAGCCTCATCGCTGTTGCTTCGCATGTTTCAGAATTTTTAATGGGCAATGGCACACTGGCAGGTGGACAGATTTCAAATTTTTCAAGTTTTGGTCCAATCATTGACGGCCGAATGAAACCTGATATTTCAGCTCCCGGACAAAGTATCTGCTCTTCAATTTCTTCGTTTACATCTATGTCGATTCCTGCACAAAATGTGGTTACTTCAGTGAACTTTGGCGGAAGAACCTATAAGTTTGTGAGATTTTCCGGGACATCAATGTCATCGCCTCATACGGCCGGCGTGGCTGCACTCATTCTTGAGGCCAATCCCACCCTGACTGCCTGGGAAGTGAAAAATATTATAAAACTCACTGCACGTGAGGATAACAGAACCGGTGTAATTCCTCCTGAAGGAAGTACCAGGTGGGGATGGGGAAAACTCAATGCGTTGCTTGCCATTTATTATGCCATGAACATTCAGTCGGTGAATGATTTCTCGCCGGTAACAGTGAGCATTTATCCAAATCCTGCCGATGATTGCATTCATATTTCTTCAGAACAGTATATTCCAAATCAGTTTTTTGTTTTTAATCTATCCGGACAATGTGTATTTGAAACCCAGCACCATCTGTCAGAAAATGATTGTTTAGATATTTCTGCTCTTTCATCAGGCACATATCTGATATTTATGACCGACGGAAAATTGTGGCGTTCAGCCACATTCACAAAACTGTAATCAATTGTCAATCATCGTATTACATCCTCTTATGGCTGAATAATCAGCTCTTCCCAATACTTCAAAACTGCTGTCTGCATATAGCTTTCCCAGATCATCTGTGGCAATAAATGGACATGAAAAGGCATTGGCCAGATCAATAACATTGATACCTCCTGATTTTCCGGATTCAACAAAGGAAAACGGATCATTGATATCTCTGATTAAAACTCTCATCCAGTGTGGACAGACAAATCTGCCATCTCCTGTTGACCATGCCTGCGACAACAGTTCTGTCATTCCGTATTCTGAATGAATTCTGCTGATTCCAAAAGCTGAAATCAACTTACTGTGCAACTCCTGCCTTGTAATTTCTTCACGTCGCCCCTTCATGCCTCCGGTTTCCACTATTGTAAGCTCTGGGAAATGAAATCCATATGCATCTGCAAAATCAAGCAGTGCAAAACTAACACCCAAAAGTATTGTTTTCTTTCTCCTTTGTTTGTTTTCTTTGAGTTTTTGCTGTAATCTTTCAAAATCATAAAGAAAAAAATTGTTATGATTGTCAGTTGTCTGATTAATAAGCTTTTCTGCCATATAAACAAGCGACGAATTAGTTCTTTCCAGATAAGAAGGCAGCAGCGCATAAATTGAAAAATCTTTCAAATCACCAAACACATGGTGAAAATTTTGTTTAAAGCTTAATTCATACAATTCAGGATATGCCACATGATGTGTTGAGGTGTCTGTGCCACTTGTTCCGCTGCTTTCAAAAATTAGAGCTGTATTCAGATTTTGCGGAACAACAATATGGTTTTTAAAAAATGAAATAGGGAGAAAAGGAATCTTCTCTATTGTGGTAACGCTTTCAATATCAACATGAAGAGCTTTGCAAAACTGTGCATACACAGGATTTTCAAAATAATGATATCTGAACAATTCAAGCGCAATATCATCAAAAGAATAATCGTTATTGTTTTGTAAAATAAAACTTTCGATAACCTGATATTTCATTTTTTGTTAACTTTGTAAATGGATTTCAGACCAATGTATTCAAGCATGAAAAGATTTTCAAAAATACAATTTTTATTTCTGGCAATACCATGTCTTGTGTTTTCATGCATTGATCGTCCTGAATTTCCATCAGAACCATATATAGAACTGAAAGATTTTTATATTCTGACAGATCAGCAAACAGGAAAAGATCAGGCAGTGATTGTGCTTTCTTTTACAGACGGAGAAGGAGATATCGGACTTTCTGAAAACGACACAGTTTACCCTTTTCAAAGAGAAGGAGATTATTACAACAACTTCATTATGAATATTTTAAAAAAAGAGGGAACAGACACATTGCGACTTGAGTATAATTTGAGAATACCCCCCATTAATCCTGATGAATATGAGCAGCCCCTGAGCGGAGAGATTTATGTTGAAATTCAGGTTGATATCCTTCGTGCTGTATTGCCCGACAATAAATTTCAGTTTGAAGTTTTCATTTATGACAAAGCTCTTAACAGAAGCAACATGTTGACTTCTCCTGTATATTTGCTATAGCGGGCTTAACATTAACTTAACAATTATTTTAAAAAAGATTAAGCATTGTTTAACCTACAGGTAATTCTGTAGTTATAATTTTGTAGCAAATTAAAAAACACAACAATTATGCGTACAATCAGTTTTATCGCAGCAATTATTTTCAGTCTTGCAATTTTTGCAGGCAATGACAAAGGGATTACCGATGAAGTAGCAAGTGTTCAAATTAGCGGAAAAGTGGTTGATCATCTCACTGGTGAAAATCTGGCAGGTGTAAAAATCAGTGTTCAGAATTCAGACATCGTTGCCTATACTGACCTTGACGGAAACTTCATGCTTCAGGTTCCCGAAACAGTTTCTGCCAATCCAATTCAAATATCATACATTTCATACGAAACAAAAGTTTTCGAAATTGACAATTTTCAATCTACAGGAGAAATCAGAATTATTCCTGTTGCCAGATAAAAATGTATTACTAAAAAAAAGGCTTGCATCATCAAGCCTTTTTTTTATATCTTTGCTTAACTAATTTTCTTATATCATGAACAGAGTTTTGATGTTTCTTATTGCTCTTAGTGTGTTTGTTGCTGGTCATTCTCAGATTACACAAAACGACGGTTATTATTTCAAAAACGGCAAACTGTTTACAGGAACTTTTGAGCAACATGACGACACAGGGCAACTAACTGCAAGAATTTCAGTAAAAAATGGACTTCCAGATGGAATCAGTGAGTATTATTCAGGCGGCAAATTAGTTGAAAAGCACTCATATCGAAACGGAGACAAGCATGGAACATGGGAACAATTTGAGAATGAAAAAAAGATTTCAGAAGCCATATACCATAAAGACAAAAAACATGACAAGTGGCTTATATGGGACACAAACGGAACTCTCAGATATGAAATGTACTACAAAAAAGGCAAGAAGATTGGTGCCTGGAAAATGTGGGATGAGAACGGGAAACTCATTAGTGAGAAAACATATTAATCACTGGTTGATTACAAATAATGGAGCTAAACAATAGTCAATAAAAAAAGGAGAACAGTGTTCTCCTTTTTTTATCACAACATCAATACTATTGAATCATTTTCAATGGAATGACAATACTCCTGTTGGATGAAGAATAATGGAGCATATACACTCCTTGCACTGCATGATCAATTTGTATTGCATTTATCCCTTTATCAGCATAAACACTATAAATCAATGCTCCGTAAATATTATAAATCTCAATTCTTCCTTCAGCTTCAGTTTCCACATGAAAATATCCATCTGAAGGATTGGGATAGACTTTAATTTCAGAACTCATGTAATCCTGAACATCATTAATGTACCCATACACAATCACTGTCCAGTTTCTTTGTGTTGTCCCGTCCTGGGCTGTTATAGTATAAACAACATGATTAGTGAAATCGTTTTCGGTGACACCACTTTCCTGCAAAACACCGCCAATGTGAGCGATAGCTCCATCAGAAAGTTCAAATTCAGCAATCAGATTAGTCAAATCAAATCCATAAATCTCAATTTCAACTGTGGATGTGGCATTATCAATATCCAGAAAATAAGAAGTGTATCCCACAAAGCTAAAATCAAGAATTTGTGCTTCACTGCTTGCTGGTGCTGTTGTTACTGTTACATCCCATGTTTTTGTTGTGGTTCCGTCTCCGGCAGTAACAAGGTATTCGACAAGAGCGGAAAAATCGTTTTCTGTCACGCCATTCACCTGAGCTATCCCACCCACACTTGCAGTGGCATTTGGGGAAAGCACAAATGATGCAATGAGTTGAGTGAGATCTGTTCCATACAACACTTCAATGTCAACTGTTTGCTGAACCGGGTCAATAACAGCCGGACCTGTTTGTTCTGCAAATGAAAAATCAACAATATCTGCCTCGTCGGTAATGTATCTGCCCTGAATGACAATATCATCAATGCGGTTTGTTCCAGTTGTAGAAACAGGAGAAGCATTCACTGCAGTGTTTGAGGTCATTATCCACCTTAAAAACAATTGGTTTCTGTTGTTACAGTTAAGCGGAAGTGGCAACTCTGCCAATACTCCTGATGTGAAATTCTCTCCGCAAACAAAATCAGATCCAGGAACTGCAAACCAATCTGTTCCGTTTATGCTGTATTCCACATTGAAATCAGCAGGACCTGTAGCAGAGCTTCTTTGTTTTGAACTTAATGTCAGTTCACCGTAACCTGCAGTTGAAATATCAACCTGCCAGTATTTCATTCCCTGTCCATCGTTCCAGTTGTTGGTGTTTGGTGCAAACGAGCCTGTGCCGGCAGAGCCTGCCACCCATCCGGTGAATGAGTTTCCGCCGTATAAAAGCACAGGACTGTTGTTGATGTTTGCAGCAATCCCATCGTCAGCAGTGTAGGGAGTGGCCATAAAAGCAGCATGATCTGCTATTGCAGCTCTTTTCACTCCATCCTCAAAGTTCCATTCGGCAATAACAACAGGACCAGGAGGAGAGGCCATGCTTTGTATGGTAAAAACCACATCATCTCCCTGATCGAATTCAATGTTTAAGTTAATTGTCTGTCCGGGAGCGGTCAAAACTCCTGACAGATAGGACTCTCTGATGGTGAGAATATTTGCTGTAACATCGTAATCAGCAGCCAGCAATGTGTATGGTGTTCCCTGATCATCAATAATTTGAACAACATTGTTGGCGTCATTCCAGGTAATGGTTGTTGTCACATCACCAGGAACCGAAAGGTCAAAATATGCTGTATCTGGATTTAAAGTCGCTGCATAAATGCTGTCATCGTCCCACGTAATAGTGACAACAGCATGATTTCCTGCATCAAACTGCAGCTGAATGAGATGTTGTTGTCCGGTTGAAGTAAACTGAGTATTAAAATATGATGTAAAAATCCTGAGTGTATCAACATCCAGGATATAATCAGTTGCAGCAACAAGGGTATCGGGAGGAACGTTCAAATTGCGAACAAGTGTTAGGCTGCTTGCGTCATTCCATGTAATTGTGCCAGCAAAATCAAGCGGCTGATCTATATTGAAAATGAATGCATTGGGGGCAATAGTGGCATTATTGCCAAATGTACCAGCTGTGCCTTCAACAAGAATGTCATCAATTCTGTTGGTGCCTGTATTTGCCACAGTACCTCCACCAATGGAAGTATTACTTGTCATCAGCCACCTGATATAAACTGCAGTTTGATTGTCACATGCAGCAGGCAGAGCCAGATCATCAATGACCCCTGTTGTCCATGCCCCGGCAACCATATATGCCACACCAACATCTGTCCATGCTATGCCGTCAAGGCTGTACTGAATCTGAAAATCACGGGGACCCGTATTGGATCCGAATTGTTTTGAGCTAACAATAATATCCTCATAACCAACAGTATTGACAATGATTTGCCAATAGTACAATCCTGCTCCATTAGTCCATGTGTTGGCATTGGGAGCAAAAGTTCCTGTTCCTCCTGATCCGCCAACCCATGCAGTATAAACAGGGCCATTCTTCGAGAGAAAAGCGATGTCTTTGTTTGTTGGTATTCCTTTGTCCGCAGTGTAGGGAGCAGAGCCAAATGTTGCATCATCTGTTATAGCAGCCCTTTTGGTGGCGTTTTCAAAATCCCAGTAAGCAAGGGTGTCTGCCTGTGAGAATACTGATAATGAAATAATCAGAGTCACTGAAAAAAGAAAAATTTTTGTAAATGTTTTCATAGGGGTTTCATTTTTTTATCAAAAATACAAATAATTTGAATTGAAAAGGCCAGAAAACAATAAAACAACAAATTAATAAATATAACCTTAAAATCCACTTCCTGTTCAATGCTTGTTGTAAGTTTTTTCCTTAATAACAGGGAATCCAAACAGCCCCTTTCTTGTTTTAAGTATATAATACTTTACATGTGTTTTGTGATATACTTTGAAAGTGACTCTTCTTCTGATGTTTTTTGAAATATATAAATCCACTTCGTGAGAAACATATGCACTGTTTTCAGGCTGATAGAAACTGATTTTTTTTGTGCTTTTTTCAGGGAATATCAGTTCCTGTTCTGTGTGCTCAAAAGTAATGAAATAGTTCAGCGCAAATATAATTGTTGCAGTATTCACCCCCAATCCGAAGATTGAAAATAAAACAAATGGAAATTTCAGAATCGGGATAAAGTTTCTTTTAAAAACTTTGATAAAAAACCAGCCTCCCGATGAAAAAAAGGCAATAATTGCAACCGGAATATGCCATGTGACCAAAGTCTGATTGAAAACAAGAAAAAACAAGAGCGTTCCCAAAAAGAAACTAATGAGCGTATAATAATACACAGGGTGCAATCTTGTCAGTCCTGAATTTGCAGATTTCTGAACCGGTACAAACTGCCTGGGTGGAGGAATTGCAATCTGAAGCGGATTGAACAGCCACAAATGACACAAGGCAATATACATTTCAGGGTCAGACTGTTGAAGGCGCGTTGGATGGTTAAAAAACAATTCATTGAACGAGGCAAAAATTGAAAGGGGCGAATCTGTTTCTTTTGGTATACAATGAATAATTGAGTCCGAAGTTTTAAAATCTGATCTGTCTATCATCAGCATTTCAAAGCGACCCAGTTGATCAACAAAATGCTCGTTGACCTCATTGTGCGACAGGATGCAATGATATACCCCGTAAAGCAAATCACGGGTGGCATGATGTATAAAATTATCCGATTGAAAAACCACCGGAATAATAAATTTTTGTAAACGGGCTTCCGATTCTTCTGGAGAAATGGGGTTGCAAACCTCAATGCCCCGTATCATTTTAAAGATTTTTTTATCTGTTGACAAAAACAGCATTCTCGTGAGCAATATGGCAATTTGCATCATCACCAGTTCCCTTTTACTTCCCTCAGCTGAAACTCTGATTTTTTGTGATTTCAATATGTAATAAACATATCTGATAAATTTTCGTTTTTGAAACAAAGGAAGCTGATTGAAAAAATCAAACTCATTTTCAAGTAAAGAAACTATTTTCCTTTTTTCCATGATTTATTCAGCAGGTTCAGCAATCAAATCCCATGCATCGGCTCCTGTAATTTTCACCCTGATAAACTGTCCGGGCTCATATTTGTGTCCCTTTTTCACATGAACTGTCACCATATGGTCAATTTCAGGAGCATCATGTTCGGTGCGTCCCAGCAAATAACTGTCATACACCTCGTCAACAATGATTTCAACTTCTTTGCCTGTTTTTCCCAGATTAAGGTCCATTGAAATTTTTTCCTGAATTGCATATAGAGTTTCCATACGCCTCAGTTTGGCCGCCTGTGAAACAGTTTCTTTCAGCTTTCCGGCAGGAGTTCCTTCCTCATGTGAATAAGCAAAAAATCCCACCCGCTCAAGCTTATGCTTTTTCAGAAATCCAGCCAGTTCATTAAATTCACTCCGACCTTCGCCGGGAAAACCTGTGATAAAAGCTGATCGGATATGGATATCCGGTATCTGACTGCGGAAATATGTGATGAGCTGTTCAATATCTGACTGTGTGTGAAAGCGTTTCATGGATGCCAGAATACTATCACTGACATGCTGAAAGGGGATATCAATATAATTGCAGATATTTGAATAACGCGACATAACATCAATGAGCTCCAGCGGAAAGCCTGCCGGATAGGTGTATTGCAAACGTATCCATTTTGCTCCCGATTCTTTTGCCAGCGTTTCCATCAGTTGAGGCAGCATCCTTTTTTTATACAAATCCATTCCATACCAGGTTGTGTCCTGGGCTATGATAATGAGTTCTTTCACTCCCTGACTGACAAGTAATTTTGCTTCTTCAAGGATTGCCTCAACAGGAAGAGAGATGTGTTTTCCGCGTATGCCGGGAATGGCACAAAATGAACATTGACGGTCGCATCCTTCTGAAATTTTCAGATATGCATAATGTCCGGGAGTGGACAGGTTTGTTTTGTCACGTTTTTGATTGTGTTGTGCTGAATCTGTGATAAAGGCCAGCATTTCCTTCTGGTCTCCCAATCCCGACCAAAAATCAACCTCTTTCAGTTCCTTTTTCAGTTCTTCACCGTAACGTTGTATCATACAGCCAAAAACGATGAGTTTTTTAATCTTTCCCTGTTTTTTTGCTTCAATATATTCCAAAATTGTATCAACTGATTGTTCTTTGGCATCGGCAATAAAACCACATGTGTTTATCATGACCACATCGGCAAAATCATCACTGTGGGCAACCTGAAGAAGGGGAGACTGCAGTGAAGCAGCAAGATGCTCAGAATCCACCTGATTTTTGGGACAACCAAGTGTTACAATCGAAACAGAGATTTTAGACATAACGGGAGTTCTATTTGTTGAAAAGACTTTTCACAAATTCAAATTTGTCAAAAATCTGAAGGTCATCAATTTTTTCACCAAGTCCGATATATTTTATTGGGATTTGAAACTGATCAGTGATGGTGATTGCAACACCGCCTTTTGCGGTTCCATCAAGTTTTGTCAGTGCCAGGGCATTCACATCAGTGACAGCAGTAAACTGTTTTGCCTGTTCAATGGCATTTTGGCCTGTGGATGCATCGAGCACAAGCAGAATTTCGTGGGGAGCAGTTTCCAGAACTTTTTGCATCACCCTTTTTATTTTTCCAAGCTCATTCATGAGATTGGTTTTGTTGTGCAAACGACCCGCTGTATCAATGATGACAACATCATAATTTTTACTGTTGGCAACTGAAATGGTTTCATATGCAACTGCAGCAGGATCAGCGTTCATTCCTTTGTCAACAGCCTCAACTCCAGCTCTTTGTGCCCAAATTAGAAGCTGCTCCACTGCCGCTGCCCTGAATGTGTCGGCAGCTCCCAGAATTACTTTTTTTCCAGCTGCTTTATACTGGTGAGCAAGTTTGCCAATGGTTGTTGTTTTTCCTACTCCATTCACACCCACTACCAGAATCACATATGGCTCGGAACGCTGTGGGAAATCATAACCTTCAATGGTCGCTTTGTTTTCAGCAAAAAGTGAAGTGATAATCTCTTCAAGAACAGTGTGAATTTCAGAACTATTCAGGTATTTGTTTTTTGCAATTCGTTTTTCAAGTTCATCAATAATCTTCACAGTGGTCTCAACACCCACATCTGAAGTAATCAGTGCTTCTTCAATATCATCAAGAACATCTTCGTCTATGGTTGATTTGCCCACAACTGCACGCGAAAGTTTTGTAAAAAAACTTTCTCTTGTTTTAGTTAAACCTTCGTCAAGTTTTTCCTTATTCTCTTTTGAGAAAAATGAAAATATTCCCATTGTTACAACTATAAAAATTTACAAGTGCAAAGATATGAAAAACTCTCATTATGAAGCTGTTTTTCCTTTTGCCCTATAACTCTATACCTTTATAACTAATACCCGATATTTATAGAAAAAAGAAAATAGCAAATATAAAATATTTATAATACGCTAAAGTATAGTGTTCACGTGGTTCTTCGATCAAAATCCGATTACTTCGTTCTCTGACTTTGTTCCCCGTCATTGTTCCCCGACTTTGTTCCCCGACTTTGTTCCCCGACTTTGTTCCCCGAAATTC